>NZ_JAUBUJ010000001.1:8760-51731 GCF_036705405.1 Microcoleus sp. B13-B6 | reverse complement strand
GTGAGTGACTGGGCAGCAAGAAATGGCTACAGAGGAGGATACCCAAACTTCCATCAGGCTAATTACGGCAGAGGTGTTGTCTACGGTGCTGTTCTAATCAAACGTGAAGCAGCAGACTGGCGGGACATCCCAGCTAACGAGTTGGGAAATCCTAAAACCCCAGAAGAGCGGTTTCGGGCTGTGAGTGACTGGGCAGCAAGAAATGGCTACAGAGGAGGATACCCAAACTTCCATCAGGCTAATTACGGCAGAGGTGTCGTTTACGGTGCTGTTCTCATCAAACGTGAGGCAGCAGATGGGCGAGATATATCTGTTAATGAACTCAATTAGTGATTAATTCTTTCCGAGTTCATTACATACTCAGAAGTTGAAACTTAGTAGTCCAGCGATCGCCTTCTCATTTATCTAAAACCACTAAGAGCGATCGCCTTTATTTTAACGAAGTGCGATCGCCCTTAATCTCTCCCCATCCATCCACCTTAATCTGCGGTTGCTAAAAAGAGCGAGATCCCTTACGACAAAAAGTGCGATATCCCTTAATCCCTCCCCATCCATCCACCTTCATCTGCAGTTCAAAAAAGAGCGAGATCCCTTACGACAAAAAGTGCGCTCGCCCTTTCTCCCATCCACATCCATCCCCGTTCATCTGCTGTTCAAAAAAGAGCGATCGCCCTTAATTCAAAAAGTGCGATAGCCCTTCATCTGCGGTTGCTCAAAAAAGCGATCGCCCTTAACACAAAAAGTGCGATCGCCCTTCCCATACTCATGCTCTTGATTCGACGGTGGGGATAACTTGAATTAGCCCCGTGTGAAAGGCTGTGTCGTAGGTAATAACCGGCAAATTTTCGAGTTCAGCTTGTGCCATAATCATCCGGTCAAAGGGGTCGCGGTGGGCAATGGGCAGGCGGCCAGCGCGGAGGGCATGAGCTGAAGTTATAGCTAGTTCGATAAATTTGGCTCGGTGGAGGATTTGCGAATATTCCTCCACAATCTGTTTGGCTTCGGGAAGTTTACCGATGCGATATTTGGTGGCTATTTCCCAAGCGGAAACAGTGCTAACAATGATATTAAAATCGGGGTTGCGAACGATCTCGCGGCATTGGGCATTGAGTTTGGGGTCATCAAAGAGCCACCACAGCAGGATATGGGTGTCGATAAGGTAGCTTATTCCCATTTTTCCAGTTCCTCTTCTGGTAGGGGTTCAAAAAAAGCATCACCGAGTTCTCCCGTCAGTAAACCAGGGGTGCGGGGCTGTGGCTGTTCCCGTCCTAATCCGAGGCGAAAATAGTGAATCAAATCATAGATTTCTGCGAGTTTGTCTTCGGGGATGTCTTGTAATTCTTGAACGATTTTCTGAATTAGCATAAATCAAACTCTCTAATGGTTGCTGGTTAATCGATCGGGCTACAAGGGTTGCGGCTTTGTCTATTATGGCTCATTCTACAGGGGTCTAAGTCGGCGACGGGCGGCGGCGATCGCCCTTAATCCCTCCCCATCCATCCGCCTTCATCTTCGGTTCAAAAAAGAGCGATCGCCCTTCGCCCTCACAAATACTCTACCATTCCGACCATATCTTCCAGTGTGTAAATTTCATAGAGCAAAATCAAAGTTTCTATTACTTGTCCGATCGAACGACTCCCCTGTTTGAAATAAGCCACACCAGGATGATCCTTGCTCATACCAGCCATAACTAGAAAATCCCGATCCTGAGTGACAAGCACTCGCTGCTGTTGTTGAATAAACAACCACTGCTGCTCATCTATCTTAGTCCTTAATCCTGCTTCAACCGTTGTCGTCACATCAATACCATAGAGACGTAACGCCCTAGCAATGTCCCGATCGATATGCTCATCTAAATGAAACCTAATTCGCAGACTCACCTTTTAATTCCTTTATTTTTGCTTGTAACCTACCTGGATTTTGACGCATAAATTCATCCACAAAAGCATCATCTTCTGCCATTTCTCTGTCAATTGCTTGGCGATGATCGTAATAATAAGCCATAGCGTCATAAACTGCTGCTACAAGCAGATCGTATTTAGTGGCAATTTCTAAAAGAGAATAACCCATTTTTAGGTGCATCACCATCACATCTTGTACGGCGATTCTCGTCCCAGCAATCCGGGGTTTCCCGCCTCGTACTCCCGGTGTTCTTTCAATGTGTTCTACGCTTACTGTTGTTGTCATGATTTTTTATTAGGTATGATTCAAAAATAATACTATTATAGCCAAAACAGAGATTTTTACAAGCTCGCTCGCTTGGAATTTGGAATAATAGCGATCGCCCTTTCTTCCTTCCCCATCCATTCCCGTTCATCTGCGGTTGCTAAAAAGAGCGATCGCCCTTAACACAAAAAGTACGCGCGTGCGAAGCTATCCCGAAGGGAATCGCCCTTAAAATCAGAATAGACAAACAACATCTAATTTGTTATAATTGAGTAAAACTCAACCAACCGAGTTTTACCCAACTTTATAATAGCTGAAAGATATGTTTTGGATTCTGAAAAACTTAATCAGCACAGATCCACAAGGACACCTCAGTTTAAACCTCGAACCCAAGTCAACAGAGTATCGCGTTCTCGTCAACGAAGCCGGACAAATTTTATTAGACCCAATAACCAACATACCCGATCGCGAACAGTGGTTGTGGCAAAACCCCCAAGCATTAGCCGCCGTTAAGTGCGGCCTCGCGCAAGCAGCTAAAGGTGAAGTACATGATTTGGGTGACTTTTCTGAATATGCCGATCGGGATTTAAGCGTGATAAACCATCGTAAAATTAAATCACAGCAGTGAAAGCTAACTCGCATAAATGACCGACGAAACTCGACGAGAAATAGCGAGACGACTAGCTAGAGAACTAGAATCAAGGACTGTCATCTCACCCATAACACCCGGACAAGGCTTTCAAACTTTGGGTGAATTTAAAAGAACGATCGGGGTGGCAGGAGCGGGGTTAGCGTGGCATCATATAGTTGGGCAAACAACATCAAATTTACAGAGATTCGGGGCAGAAGCAATACACAATACAGGCAATCTCGTCCGGCTAGAACACGGTACTGGGTCAATTCATCAGGAAATTACCAATTTCTACAACTCCGTCCAACCTTAATTAACAGGTACGAATACTCTAACCGTGAGAGGGTGGCTCAGCACTCAATCTTTTGCAGAACAACAAGACTTTGGCATTAGAGTTATTATAGCTTTCGGAGGAACAGTTTAATGCTGACTCTAGATATCCAATCAATCCTCAATTCTATTCCCAATGAAATTAGCTGGCAAGACATCGTACAGTTTGAAAATCTAGACGCTCGTGTTAGCATTGCTAATGACCTTTGTGCTAACATTATTGGTGTCAATGAAAGTACGATCGAATTGTGTCCTAATGAAAATCCTCCCGATCGTTTAGAACAACTGGTTTGGTGGTGGGTTGTGCGTCCCGATTTAGGAGCGGCGATTGCCAAAGAAGCTCCTCAAGAACTCAAAAATATTATCAGTCAATACATTCTGCAAAATTGACAAAAACCAGCGCTCGTCTGTGGTTCAAAAAAGTACGCGCGTGCGAAGCTATCCCGAAGGGAATCGCCCTTACGGCAAAAAGTGCGTGAAGCGGAGCTATCCCGTAGGGAATCGCCCTTAAAATCCGAATAGACAAACAACATCTAATTTGTTATAATTAAGTAAAACTCAACCAACCGAGTTTTACCCAACTTTATAATAGCTGAAAGATATGTTTTGGATTCTGAAAAACTTAATCAGCACAGATCCACAAGGACACCTCAGTTTAAACCTCGAACCCAAGTCAACAGAGTATCGCGTTCTCGTCAACGAAGCCGGACAAATTTTATTAGACCCAATAACCAACATACCCGATCGCACTTCATCGGGTTCTGAGATATCGCTGTTAAAATAGAAGCATCATTCCCTCATAACTCATCTCACCATAAAAGTGTATGAAAATAGAAGACTATCCACTGGCTAAAGAATTGATATTCGATGCCGAAGGCAACATTAGTCAAGTTATTCTAGATTATACCGACTATCAGTATTTCCTAGAAGCGATCGAAGATAAAGGACTTCTCCAGGCTATGCGCGAAGTAAAAAATGAAAACCCGTTAAATTTACAGCAAGCACTTGGAGAACTGGAAAGTGAATGAAAGTCGAATATCTACCCAGTTTTTTGAAAGATTTAAAAGCTCTTAAAAGTACGCCTGTGTTTGAGCAAATCAAGGATTTTGCTTTTGCGGAAATTCCGAATAGTAATGATTTACAAACAATTGTTAACTTAAAAAAATTGAAAGGTGATGATAATGCGTATCGGCTTCGGGTTGGAGACTATCGAATAGGTTTTTATTTTGATGGCGAAACTCTTACTTTTGCCAGGGTGCTTCACCGGAAAGATATTTATCGCTACTTTCCACCATAAAGCTGTTTTTACTATGGCAGAATGTTTTGGGCAACTTGTCCTTGTCCTTTGAAGTAGTAAATTAATGTATTTGTATCCAAAATGTACATCTAAAAGCTGCTGCTGATGCGGTTCATATTGCGGCAGCTACCGTTTACGATTTAGATTACCTGCTAACATGGAACTGTAAGCATATCGCTAACGCTCAAATTCAGAGAAAACTTGCAGAAATTAGTTTGGATTTGGGATACCAATTACCGATCATTTGTACGCCTTACGAACTACTAGGAGGTTGAATTTATGTGGCAAGATGAGATCGTGGAGAAAATTCACCAAATTCGCGAACAACACGCTAAGTCATTCAATTACGACTTGGATGCTATGTTTGCAGATTGGCAGAAAAAGCAGGCTAAAAGTGGAAGACAAATTATCTCAAAATCACTCAATCCACGCACTCAGCCAACCTCTATTTGTGGTTAAAAAAAGAGCGATCGCCCTTAACACAAAAAGTGCGATCGCCCCTTTCAATTCCTAACCAGAAATCACCTCACTCAAAAGATGAGCCTGAGAACCCTCCAGACGCGGCCCATGAATCTGCACCACCCTAGAAGCCAAGAAATTGCCCCAGCGAGCCGCTTGTGTAGAACTTAAACCGTTAGTAATTCCAAACAAAACACCCCCCGCAAAAGCATCCCCAGCACCCACAGTATCGATCGCCTTTACCGGAAATCCAGCGACATCCACAATCTGTTTGTTCTCCACCACCATGCAGCCTTTATCCCCATTAGTGATAAAAGCCAAATCAGAAATCTCGCTCATTTTCCGAGCGCACTCTTCCAGAGATTCCTCCTTAAAAAAGCTGCGAACTTCATCAGCATTGCAAAAAATTACATCGCAATATTCCGAAACCACCTTGTGAAAATCATCAGCAAATCGATCGACTAAAAAGCCATCCGAAAAAGTAAAAGCCACCTTCACACCCAGACGCTTAGACTGTTCCATCGTCTCAATGCTAGCCTTTCTCGGATCGGGAGCATCCCAAAGATAGCCCTCAACATAACTGTACTTGCAGTGAGCCAGTCGATCGACATCAATATCAGTCGCAGCCAGAGTAGTAGAAACCCCCAGATTAGTACACATCGTGCGTTCCGCATCCGGCGTAGTCAGCACTACACAAGTACCCGTAGGCCCGTTCGACTCAGCAGCAGGATGCACATTAAAATCAATCCCCGCCGCCAGCAAATCTTGCCGATAAAATTCGCCGTTAGTATCCTTAGCAACCTTCCCCGAATAATACGCTTTACCGCCGCTCTGAGCCAAACCAATCATCGTATTTGCCGCCGAACCCCCCGATCGCATTTGCAGCGAATTGTGCTCTAAATCGTGCAAAATCCCCCCCTGCGTTTCGGAATTCATCAGCGTCATCCCGCCGCGATTCAGCCCGTGGCCGAGTACAAATTCATCTTCCACCAATGCTAGGATGTCTACAAGGGCATTGCCTACGCCAAACACATCCACGGAACCAGATTCTTGATTATTTTCTGTCATCGCTGCTTTTTTTTACACTAACTATCAACTCTATAATAAATCGGATTAAAGTCAACATCCCCACTCCCAATCTAAAGTCCCCAACTTAAAATCTAAAATTCACAATCCAAAATCCCCAATCTAAAATCTAAAATCCAAAATCTAAAATCGCTATGACTTGTCTCCCACCTCTGATTCAGCAAATGTTGCAGCCCGGTTTTTACCCGCACGGGGTGACTGAACCAGTGCAGCTAATTCAGACTCACGCTTCCTTTGTCCTGCTGACAGGAGATTATACTTACAAAATCAAGAAACCCGTCAATTTTGGCTTTTTAGACTATTCAACATTGGATAAAAGGCAGCATTTCTGCAAGGAAGAATTGCTAATGAACCGACGCACTGCACCGGAAATTTATCTACAAGTTTTGCCAATTGTTCAAATTGGAGATTTATTTCAATTGGGCAGCAACTTACCTGCTATAAATTCTGGCGAGATTGCTGTAGAATACGTGCTGAAAATGCGAGAATTTCCTCAAGATTCGCTGTTACTCAGTTTGTTGGAACGCGGACTGTTGACCGAGCAAGTTATGGCAGACTTAGGGAGGGAAGTTGCCAAGTTTCACAGCACGGCAATTAGTAATAGCTACATTCGCACATTTGGCGAAGTCAGCCAGATTCGGACAGCAATAGACAACAATTACCTGATTTCGCAAAAATATATCGGTGGGCCGCAGACTCAGACACAATATCAGGAAACTAAAGATTATACTGATACGTTTTTTGAGAAAAATCAAGAGTTATTTAATCTGCGGATTGCCAATAATAAAATTCGCGAGTGCCACGGAGATTTGCACTTGCGGAATATAGCATTCTGGCAAGATAAAATATTGCTATTCGACTGCATCGAATTTAACGAGCCTTTTCGCTTTGTTGATGTGATGTACGATGTCGCTTTTACAGTAATGGATTTGGAATCGCGCGGTCGCAGAGACTTAGGCAATGCTTTTCTCAATACTTACATCGAACAAACAGGGGATTGGGAAGGACTGCAACTGTTGCCTTTGTATTTGAGTCGTCAAGCTTATGTTAGAGCGAAAGTAACTTCGTTAATGTTGGACGATGCCGCTATTTCAACAGCCCACAAAGCAGAGATTTCACAGACAGCCGCTCATTACTATAAACTGGCTTGGCAATACACAAAACCGCGCCAGGGAAAGTTAACTTTGATGTCGGGTTTGTCGGGTTCTGGCAAGAGTACAGCGGCTCGATATTTGGCTCGCCGCACTGGGGCAATTCACATTCGATCCGATGCGGTTCGCAAACATTTAGGCGGAATTCCTTTAAATGAACGCGGAGGGCAAGATTTGTACTCGGATGAAATGACGACTCAGACTTATGGTAGATTGTTAGAGTTGGGGATAATTTTGGCTGACCGAGGTTGGGATGTGATTTTAGATGCAAAGTTCGATCGCCAAAACTGGAGAACGGATGCGATTAATCAGGCTCAATCCCACGGCTTACCCCTGCAAATCATTTACTGCACCGCACCAATTGAAGTATTGCGAGAACGACTGCAACAGCGCAGGGGCGATATTGCCGACGCGACAGCAGAACTATTGAGTTCGCAGGAAGCAGCTTTTGAACCTTGTACAGAATTAGAGCAAATTTCTGTAAACATTGTAGATACCGCGCAAGACTTAGAGGTACAATTAAACTTGATTTGTGGGGAGTAGTTGCAGATCGATCGCCCTTGCCAATTGGATTGTCTGCTAATATTGTAAATATCTTTCTTTGTTATTACAAACATAACTTGCAGCTTATGCCAAAATTTACCGGAGACTCCAAGGGGTTTAGCCCCGCGCTGATATGGTTTGTGTTGTTTACCGTTGGGTTTCGCTTAGTAGGATGTACGCTGCCCCTGAGTCTGGGCTTTGGTGTCATCGGTGGCGTGGCAGCAGGTTTAATTGTCGCTTGGTGGCACAACGAATTACTACTCAACCCGAATTTAAGTTCCAAGGAGAAAACCTCGGATGCTATCCTCAATAAAGAAGTAGTGGAAAGGGACGGTCATAAATATAGCAAAACCTCTAGGGGTGATGCTGCTACATTTTTTGGCTGGTTATCTGGACCAGAGGATCGTCGCTAGCTTTAGTCATTAGTCATTAGTCAGTAGTCAGTAGTCAACAGTTAACAGTCAACAGTTAACAGTTAACAGTCAACAGTCAACAGTCAACAGTCAACAGTCAACAGTCAACAGTCAACAGTCAACAGTCAACAGTCAACAGTCATTAGTCAACAGTCATTAGTCATTAGTCATTAGTCATTAGTTAACATTCACTAATGCCCTTCGTCCCAATACCCAATACTTCGGCTACACGATCGTACAATTTCCCCATGCCAAATTCCCAATTGAATGTTTGTATTTCTATCGAAACTCCTGCCGCTGTTTATTTATCCTTTGGGGTTGAGTTGCCTGTTAATGATGGCGGCTTTAATAACACTTTGGAAGCGTCCGAAATGGGCGGCGGCGCCAATTGCTGCGGCTCTAATTATTTTACTGCTCGGAAGTAGCGGTTGGATTTCAAAATCGTTAGTTCGATCGCTCGAATGGCAAAACTTACCAACCGCCGAACTCCCCCAAGCTGAAGCGATTATCGTCTTGGGTGGCGGTGTCAAAGCAGCTTTACCTCCCCGTCCTTGGGTAGAATTAGCGGAAGCGGGCGATCGCATAATCTATGGTTCCCGACTTTACAAGCAAGGCAAAGCTTCCCTGCTCATTCTCAGCGGCGGTAGAGTAGATTGGAAAGGTGGCGGGCCTCCTGAATCGGCAGACATGGCAGAAATTGCCCAAACAATGGGTGTACCGGCATCAGCAATTCTGCAAGACCCCGATTCACACAACACTTATCAAAATGCCGTCAACGTGCGGAAAATTTTAGATGGTAAAGGCATAAAAGGGCAGGTTTTGCTAGTGACATCGGCGATGCACATGACTCGATCGCTGTTAATTTTCCAGCGTCAGCGAATAAAAGCAATTGCCGCACCAACAGACTTTCAGATAACGCAGCAGGATATCGCAGCATCCCAAAGCAATTGGCAATCAGTCGCCTTGGATTTATTGCCGGACACCTATCAGTTAAACCAGTCAACTAAAGCTTTGAAAGAATACATCGGCTTAATCGTTTATCGTCTGCGGGGATGGCTTTAACAGAATTTTATATTTGGGATTTTGGATTTTAGATTGAAGAATTTAAGCTAATATCAAATCCGGTTGCATCCCAATTATAGGGGCGGGGCGGGTTTATACAGCATATTCCAGGTTGATGAAGTACAGTAGCCGCTAAATTTATATTGTGTGATTTTAATATGTAGGGTGCGTCGCTGCGACCTTTTAAATGGAACTTGCAGATTGTTGGTGGCGACGCACCTTACTTACTACAAGATTGTGTGTACCGCACATACATGGAATATGCTGTATAATTTGTCTATACTTATCAAATATCTGGGCGAAGCTGCCCCTACAAAACTTCATCAGATAAGATTCCAAATCAAACGGATACGATCTAAAATCTAAAATCTAAAATCTAAAATCCAAAATTGATTGAGTGTGTTAGCTTAAAGTCATTACAGCAAATATTAGCCACCGTCGCCCCCAAACAATCATGCTGCCCCACGAGTTGCAAAACATTGCCCCAGAACCGACTCCCGCGGCCGAAATTTTTCAGAGACACCAAATTGTCCGCGAGTTTTACGACGAAATTAAGTACCGTCAAGAACTAGAACTTCACTGCCAGTGGTATTACGCTACAGCCAAGCAGCATCAGCAGGAATTGCAGAAAATGCAGGGAGATTGGAATATTTTAGGTTGGTTCAGCCGCGGACGGTCGAAAAATTAAGCGTTAAATAAAAAAGATGGTTTGTAGTAAGGACTTTAGCCGCGCCGATCGACTAACACCCACAGAAAAAACTGAACTCCTCACTACAAACTCTACAACAGTTATATGACCCCCGCCCAAAAACGGATAATTGCTTTCCGACAGGAGTCGTTAGCCGCCCAAAATTTTAGATCCTAGTTCAAGCTTCCAGATTCATCTGTGGAGTAAATCTAAAATCTAAAATCTAAAATCGACTGACGGGATTTGATATTGTCTTTGGGCTCCGGCTTCAACTTTTGAGACAGCTAGACTTCCGAAGATATCAATTCGACCTCATCCTCTTTGAAGTGAGCTCGAAATTTTTTGTCAAATTGTACTAGAATCGGCCAATTAGCACTGACAGGTCGCCCATGCCATTCGTGAACGATCGCCACGACTTCTCCTTCCATACCCTTAATATCAAATGGTTGACTGCGATTTTCAGGGTGGTGGTAGACAACAACAGAGTTTTTAATGCAAACGCGATCGCCAACTTTCATAAGAAACATTCGGTATATGGGAAACTCAGTGGCTTCAGCCCTGAGAGGGAAACGACTCGGCGGTTTCAACCGCCTTGAATCCCCTTGCGGGGTTGGAGAGGTATGGTTGCCTCTCCGGTGAGGTATGGTTGCCTCAATCTCCTTTTCGGGGTAATGTTCGCTTCGCCAAGGTTATCGGGGCTTGTCACGCTTACAGCACTGTCGAGAGTGACTTTAAGACTGTTTAACTGTAAACAACAGAGCGGAAAACTAGCGTCGCATTTTCCGGTGTTATGACCCCAATAACGTAGTCAGTGAAGACTTAGGCTGGTCAATACAGCTTGCTTGATTCCTCTTACAAGCTCAGTGGCTTTAGCCCTGAGTTACTGACAGACTTATATTTAGTGTTCTCTCTTCAAAACTCTGCAAAGCCTACTGGTGCTTAACACTTGTACGCTTTGCCGCCAGTCTTCTTATCTTCCCACAAGTAGAGCGAAAACTTAAACAAAGTTGGCGGTTCCCTGTCGCTGCTTCGATCCCCAGCCACGATCCACGTCAGCCGAAATGTTGATGATTCTCGGTTGAACCCGTAGGCCCGATCGGGATTTAAACCCCGATCGGGCAGATTCTCAAGCGCGGGAATTGATTTCCTTGGCTAATCGAGAAACTATTTACTTAACTGATTTAACCAACACTCAACATCAACAGCCAAGGTTTGACCCAACTCCAGCAACTGCCGGATTGAAGACAAGTCCCAGCCGGCGCCGGAACCTGCAATCCCCAAGGCAACGGCAGCGACAACACTCTCGCCCTCGGAGGCATCTTGCAGTTGCAGCCAGCCCAAACACAGAGGCACAATTTGACTGTACAGAGAATCGAAATACAGTTCCTGCGATCGATCCAGACACAAACCCAAACTCAGCCGATCGCCCACCGCAATCAAACGCTCGATCGTGCGGATATCAGCTTCTAACTTGACAGGCGAGCGATCCTCCGCGCCCGATCCTGCTTGCAGCAGCCTGTCTAGCGATCGCCAAACCATCTTTTCCAAAATTTCCTTGACTTCGGGAACGTTCAACCGACAGCGGAGATGGCCGCTTTCAGTGGCGATCGCCTCAATTTCGGCCAGCAACGGTTCCACATCCTCCGTTTCCACTTCCAGGGCCTTAGCCGCCGTCAAACAGCGATGTCCCAAAGCCACCTCAGCAGCCACCTGCAACTCTACCGGCACCGGCAACTCGTCTCGGTGGAAAGCCATCATCACCCCGTAATTTTCGCGGTAAACCTGAGTGTAAAGCTGATCCAACCGAGTCAAATTTTCCTGACTCAGCAACTGCACGATCCGGTGGCGTTCCTCAGCGAATAAATCCCGCAAGCTAAAGGACTGATCCCCAAACAGCCGCACCATTTCCAGAATGGCGTGGGCCGCCGAAGCTTCTTGCATAACCCCAAACAACCGCTCTTTCAGCATAGTGTAAGATCGGCGGCTGCCAAAAGGCTGAATGCAGCAGTGGAAGTCCCAGCCGCCGAGGTGGAACGCAGCAAACACATAAACCTCTGTTTCCCGCGTAATTTCCGAGGTTAACTGCAATTGACCCACAGCCAGAGTCATCGAGCCCATGCGCTGAATTTGGAAATCTTCCTGCAGGGCCTGATAGCAGTAAACTCGCTGTTCGCGGGGATATTTGGCAAACAGAGAACTGATCGCGTAGTGGGCTGCCACTTGTCTGAGACTAATTTGGGCTGTCACCACAAGTTTGCGGTAAACTTCGGCCCCTGTTTGGAAATAGTCAACGTTGCTGGGTACGAGGGCTAGTTGAGCGACAAAATCCTTTTCTAGCTGCACGCCGGTAACTTCGCCCGCCAATTCCAGCGCCCGGGCCGCGTAGCGCAGAATTTGCACGCCTTCGGGCCGCGAGATTTCTTCAAAAAACCAGCCGCAGCTAGTGAACATTAACAGGGTGTGGCGCTGCATTTCCAGCAGTCGCAGGGCATCCACCTGTTCTCCGGCATCGAGGGGGCGCACTTGATGGCGTTGGAGGAAACTGTCAACGTTAGCGGGCGATCGATCCCGGATGACCTCAATATATTCATCTCTAGCTTTCCAGGGATCGCTCAACAGCTTGCGCCCTGCTTCTTCGTAAATCGGAATCAGTCGATCGCGCAGCCAATTGAGAGTATCCCGCAGAGGGCGGCGCCATTTTTGGTTCCACTCGCCACCACCACCGCAGCCGCAATCATCTTGCCAGCGATCGACCCCGTGAGAACAACTCCAGGCCGTCACCGGTTTGAGTTCCACTTCCCAAGCGCTCGGATTTTGACTTAAATAATGAGCAAAATTCGTCACCGTCCAGCCTCGACGGGGAAACTCTTCTGTGAAGGCGTAAGCGAGGCATTTTTCCGTACTGTGTTTGTGGTGGCCGAAAGTTTCGCCGTCCGTCGCCACGCAGATTAATTGAGCCGGTCGGTGGTCTCCCCGTACTGCTTGACCCAAGCGCCCCACCAAGTGGTGGCTGCTGCTGAGAACGTCGTTGAAGCCCATATCCCGCGAGATCGGGCCATCGTAGAAAAAGATATCGATGTAGGGAGTGTTGGCAGGTGGGGCTTCGGAATTTTGGAAGTGCCTGCGGCCAAAATGGTGAGTGCTCAGTGGCGAGAGTTGGTGGTCAGCCATCAATCGCATTTCCGGCTTCAAATAGCAGCGGTACGGGCGTGTCGGATCGATTTGACCCCCGCCGACTTCGTGCCATTCGGAATTTTGCCCATGTTCCCCTTCGTGGTTTTGCCCGATTAGCGGGCGGCAGCGTTCGGCTTGGGAGGGGGCTAAGACAATGAAGCGGATGCCTTCAGCGACTAAAACTTCGAGGGTGGCGTAGTCTACGGCGGTTTCGGCGAGCCACATTCCTTCGGGATCGCGATTGAACCGGGAGCGAAAATCTGCGATCCCCCAGCGAATTTGGGTGTATTTGTCTCGCTCGTTAGCCAGCGGCATGATGATGTGATTGTAGACTTGGGCGATCGCGTTGCCGTGACCGTTGAGACGCTGACAGCTTTTGCGATCGGCCTCCAGAATCCGCTGGTAGACTTCCGCGTCGTAGCGTTCGAGCCAGCTCATCAGGGTGGGCCCGATGTTGAAGCTCATATACTCGTAGTTGTTGACGATCCCCGTGACTTCGCCGCGATCGTTAAGTATGCGGGCAAAGGCGTTCGGGCGGTAGCACTCGATGTCAATGCGTTCGTTCCAGTCGTGGGCGGGAGAGGCGCTGGCTTGGCGTTCGATCGCGTCCAGGTAAGGGTTTTCCCGGGGTGGCTGGTAAAAGTGACCGTGAACCGTCACGCACACCCCAGTTGCTGCAGCCACACTGGTTTGGGTTGCAGCCGTTACGGTTGGCGAAGGCAAAGGCAGCACATCGGATTGAGTTGTAGACGAAATCATGCGATCGAATCCTCAAGTAGTTAAAGACAATAAAACCAGCCTAATTAGAAACTGAAACCTTACGCAGCAAGAGTTACAGCTAGGCATCGGTTAGGGCTAAATTTGGCAGACAAGTTTTGATACATTTGTAGTATTGCGAGCAAAGCATTCGTTCCAAGATGCCAACCGTCGATCCCTGGTTTTTTTGCCAATGCTTTGCTGTTGAAAGAGTTAAAAAATGTAGCTTTTGCTGCTTTTTGGCACTTGCGACCCATTTCGGGTTAGTGCTTGCAGCACTGCTCATTGAGAGTTTCATTTACCTTGCTGGATTGTAAAGTCTTATTCATTAAATAGCAACTTTTCGCCGGAAAGATTTAATTTTTGGCAATAAATCTTAGCGGTTGTGGATATCGGTTTAATGCCCGATGAATTTATAGAATAAGAGTATTGCCCGAGTTTCGCATCATACTTTAGGTGCTTTTTACCTAATTTCTGGAGAAGTTAGGTTGGTTGGGTTAGGGCGGGGCAGATTTGCTGCAAATGTACTTTCCAGAAGAGTTGTAACACTGGTGCGGAGTCAAAAGGCAAGAAAAAAGCAAAACGGTAAGTGTTATGTTTTAACTCCTGAGAGGTATGTGGGGGCGGAGGCGGAGGCATTGGAGGAGGAGGAGGAGGGTTTGGACGAGAAGATGCTGCATTTGACGGCGAAGGAGGGGTCTGCTGCACCCGGTTGCTGTACTCTTGCTATCGTCCTGCCGAAAGCTGATTGGGACGTTTTTGGGGCGATCGCAGACATTGCGGAGGAAAGTATCAGACTAATCCAGAAATTAGTTATACTGTATTATCTAATTCCCTGACTGTAAATACTGCAAGTCCCTACTGACGAAACAATGAAAACATCAAGCCATATCAACGATATTTTGCCAGCTCCATCTGACCTTTGTTTAAATAATAATTATTTTTTTATTCGCTCAACTTGTCATCCTAAAAATGATATAATTGACCCAATGAAGTAGCCAACTTGACTTTTTATGTCGCTGGCTCAATATCTAGGTAATCATCTAATAAAGGCGATATTTATTTGTTACAGCTACCAAGTTCACCAAACCTTTCGCAAACATGGAAGATTACCAAGCTGCTTTTTTAGAACGTCATATGGATACTGAAAAACTTTGTCACTCCGACAGAAAAGTAGCCGCCATGCACTTCGGAGGCATTACCATAGAATGTTTACTAAAAGCGATGATTTTAGCTTCCCTGCCCAAAAGTGCAAAGCGAGAATGGAAAACTGATTCTAACAATCCTAAACACACAATTACTAATCCGGGACATAGTTTTCAAGATGCTTTGAAGCGGCATAATAAGCTTCATGATAGAGTGCAAAAGTTTCCACAAGTAATGAAATGGCTTAACACAGTTGAAAATCCCAACAATCAACATTTTATAGATATGCGCTACTCTAGTAGTCAATCGGATGAGCCAAACTATAAGCAGTGGCTATCAGCATATAATAGTCTCATAGGTTGGTTACAGACGCAAGCTACTAAACTTTGAGGACACAGATATGCAGGAAACTTGGCAAGTATCACTTAAACGGGAGCTTACGGACATTTATGTACAGACTCCGCAGGAATGGACTGACATAAATATTTCAACTTCTGGACTTCTGAATTTAACGATTATAAGTGATCGCTTTAAAGAATTATCTTTCCCACAGCGAAAAGAGCAAGTGTATCGCATCCTTCATAAATTTAAAATATCCCCAGGTTTTATTTCTTTATATACAGTAGAAGAAGCAAGATCTTTGGATTTGTCAGCCCCCCAGCTTACAAATGGAAGTTCAGTACAAACTTGGCAAGATTTAGCTTTGTGGGCGGCAAATCCTCAAAATCAATCTCAATCCCCTCAACCTGAACCCCGCATTCCTCGAACAATAACATTCTACTCTTTTAAGGGAGGAGTCGGTAGAACCACTGCCTTAACCCATGTGGCTTGGATTTTGGCTATGCGCGGTCGAAAAGTTGTGGCTGTTGACTTAGATTTAGAAGCACCAGGTTTAAGTACAGCTTTTAGCTTAAAACCACTACCTGAATTCGGTATTGTAGATTATTTTTATGAACGATCCTATCTACCGGAAGAGTTAGAACCAAATGTTTTAATCACCAAGATATTTGGCGAAGTTACAATACCGGATGCTACAGGAAGACTCTTCATTGTTCCTGCGGGTTCTTTAAGTCTTGATTACATTTCTAAAGTTGATGATCTTCGAGCAACTACTATTCTTGATAATGGTGAAACTCTCTGGTCTATTTTTAGTCGAGAAATTCAAGAGCAGTTAAAACCAGACGTTATTTTAGTAGATTCGCGTACCGGAATTAATGAATGGGGTGCTTTATCTCTACTTCAAGCTGCTGATGAGGCAATTATTTTTTTGTTTCCGAACGAGCAAAATCGGCAAGGGATTGATCTTCTCCTAAAATCACTCAATTCTTTTGGCAAGCTATCAATCAACTTTGTGTTTTCACCTGTTCCTGATATCAGCAATAGTGGAACGGCTAAAGTTACAGAGGTTTGGCAGCTTTTACGCAAAGTCATTGAGGGCGAAATAGATCAAGATGAACTGAATGAAAATGGTGATGACTCAGATGAGTCTCAATCTGAAATAGCAGAACCATTAATTGTTCCTTACCTGCCATCAATTGCTCTAGCCGATAATCATCCTGTAACAGGTTTGTTGGATTACTACAATCGAATTGCTAACTTAATAGATGAAGAAACTATTCAAATTCGCTCACAGGAAATTCTAGCAGCAACAGATACAGAACAACGCTGGAAAATTATTGAAAGCCTTCAATTCCCAGCCTTAAATGCTGCTGATCCCAGCTCAAATCTTCTGGGTCTATTTCAGAAAACTCCTAATTTTGACAAATTTTTAGACGAAACAACTTGCCTCATTCGAGGTAGAAAAGGAACTGGGAAAACGGCTCTTTATTTACTTTTATTAGAACATGAGGATAAGGCTCGACAGCTAGCTCGTGGCCGATTAGATTCTGTAATCTTCCTCTCCGGTCATGGTGCATCCCAGACCAGTCGCCCAACACGCAGCGAATTTCAAATTATCCAGCGAAATTTAAAAGATAATGAGGGAACTTGGGAGGCATTTTGGCGAGCATACCTGATATTTCGAGTAGATCAAGAAAATTATTTAAAACTGCCGGAGAAAGGGAGTCAAAAACCTAAATTTGAAAGTCTACGCAACATATTGAAGGGACTGCCGGAAGAAAACTGGAAGGCTGAACATACTAAAGCCTTAATTGAATTATCAACTGATTCACAGTTGATACTTGTTTTGCCGGATGTCTTAGATATTCTGAACGAACAGCAACGGGAGAAAAATCAAACACTTTGGCTTTTATACGACGATTTAGATGAAGACTTCCCCGAAAGAGAGGGAGTTAGACAGCAAGCTTTAAGTGGTTTATTTCAACTTATTCAAGCTTGTGATGCCCGTCGCTTAACATCTATTCGCTTTAAAATATTTCTGCGAGAAGACATTTGGAATCGTTTGAACTTTGACAATAAAAGTCACTTCAATGGACGCGATCTCTTTTTGAAGTGGACAAGGGTAGATTTCTTGCGGTTAGCCCTTCGCCAAGCCACGCAAGCACGAGATTTTAAAGATTTAGTAGATCGTTCTTCACCTGTTGAAAATATTGATAATGCTAATGAAGAAACCTTAAACCGCGCCCTAGACTTATTGTGGGGAATACGTCGAAGAACAGGAAAAAAAGCTAAATATGTTTATAGATGGGTTTACGAACGTTTATCAGACTTAAATGGTACTGCCTTTCCCCGCAGCTTAAGTGCCTTGCTTCAAGGAGCAAAAGAGCATGAGCTAACTTACAAGGGACAAACATCAGTTAAGGCTCCTAGTGATCGTTTACTTCGGGGAGCATCTCTGGAAATTGGTTTAGAAAAGGCATCAGATGAACGTTGTGATGCAATTAAACAAGAATATCCTGACTTATGTCAATTTTTTGAAGCTTTAGAAGGTATTCCCGCTTTACCTAGCAGACAACTACTTGAGTACGCATGGGAGAAAAGCGCACAGGAAAGATATCCTGATTTTGATGAATTTGCCAGTTTTTTAACTGAAATTGGTCTGGCTAAATGGCGCCATAAAGAAAACCGTTACGGGTTTCCTGATATTTATGTGTATGGTTTCAAGATGATTCGTACAGGGACGAAGTAGTAAATTATGCTTGTGAATGAACTTATAGTTACTAACCCTCACCTTTTACAAAAAAACATTTTTAAAGAGGGATTGATTAAAATGTTCGCGATAATATTTTATTGACAAGTAGCTTCCAGTCATCTCAACATTTCAATTCACCACACAGTCGCCGCCCTTCAGTCAATTATGGAGGGAATGAGCCAAGGAGTCCAACCATGAAATTCACCGTAAAAGATCGCCAAACTCTCGAAACCATCGAGCTAAATCAACTGAGAAATTACTTACAAACTCACGGCTGGCATCAAGACCAACCTTTCTTAGATAATGCCACACTTTGGCACAAACCAACAGCCGACGGAGAAGAATTAGAAATATTGCTACCTAATCGGCAAAATCTCCGAGATTATGGAGCGCGTATCAGCCAAGCAATTCAAACCCTAGAAAACGCAGAAAATCGCCCTCAGATTGAAATTTTAAGCGAACTGCTTACCCGCATTCCCAACACGATAATTCAGGGAATTGTTATGCAAATTCACACCCCAAATACCCAAAAATTAAGTGGTGAAATTACTCTCATCGGCCTTGTAGTTGCCAAATTGCAAAAAATTCAAACTTCACTTGCAGACAAAGATTATATCCTGGCGATTAAAGCTTATCAAGAACGCTTACCGATTCTCTGTAGCGGTGACTTAATCAAAGACAACAACGCCTTCATCCTCAAAAACCCCCACAACTTAACTCTCGATGAATTGTGGTAAAACTAACAGATTTTGTCGAAATCTATAGCGGTTCTCAGGAAAGTAAGGTACTCTTCCAATGCCCAATGCCCAATGCCTAATGCCCAATGCCCAATGCCCAATGCCCAATGCCCAATGCCCAAGAACACCTCATGCTACTGAGAAAGGCTATATATTAAACACCTTCCAAACAGATATCAAGTTCCCTAGCAAAGGCTTCTGGCGCATCCAGCATCAGCCAGTGTCCAGTATCGGCGATCGTAGTTGTCGTCAGTGTGGGACGGAGGATGTGGAGGCTGAAGGGAAAATTGTTTGAGGGAGCAATAATGGCGTGGGCCCGTGTTCCAGGGGCTGCTAGGTAGCGATCGAGAGCATCCACTGCGTCAAAAGCAAACATCTCGCGATACATTCCAAACAGACAATCCTGTGGAGTCGCAGCCAACCAAGCGAGAATCCGATCGCGCGTATGGGCCCTGCTTCCTGTCAGTGCCTCGTTGAAGCTGGTTTCCACAGCAGCGCGCCAATCCTCCGTCTCCAGAGCCCTCTGGAAGGGGACGATCAGTTCGTACACCTCTGCAGGAACCTTGGTAAAGTCTCCAGGTGGGTCTGCCAGGATCAACTGCGCGATGCGGTGCGGTGCGGCTGCTGCTGTGGCGAGGGCAATACAAGCACCGAAACTGTGCCCGACGATCGCCACTCGATCGAGTCCCAGCCCATCCAGTACCGCGAAAACATCCGCTGCACAGGAGGCGGGCGCATAGTTGCCGTCCTCCGGCGGTGCAGAATCACCGTGTCCCCGCATATCAAGGGCGATCGCCCGTCGGGTACCGGCGACATGAGCAAGCTGGGCATCCCAGATGCTCGCAGAAACCGTCATACCGTGCACGAACACCACCGGCAGCGGTTCCGACTCCCCAGCGGTGACAGGGCGGCTGGCTTCGATGATGTGAATAGTGCCGATCGGTCCTTTGAGAGTTGTCGATCGCATACAATTTTCTCCTAATTTGGAATTTCCTCTTTTCACACAACCAATTTTACCTCTGTTACTCCTTGGCGCAATTCATACTGTCCTTTAACCCAAAATTGTTGAATTTGTTTACCCAAAAAGGGAGCAATTTGCATCATTAATAAACGTATAAATACATTGTTTCGCAGTTGTTCACCTTTCCACGCTTCTTGTGCTTGAAGTTGTTGGGCGCGAATAATTTCCGGTTCTCGTTCTGCCTGAATCCGCGATAATGCTAAGTCAATATCCTCGTAATTAGCCCCTGCTTTCAATAAAGGTACAAGGTGATTGGCGGCAACAATTACATCGCGTAACGCCATGTTAATTCCTTGAGCGCGAACCGGAGACATCGGATGTGCAGCATCCCCCAAAAGTATGATTCCTGGTCGATGCCAGCGCGGACAGCGACCAACCACAACAGATAATCGCATCGGAGATTCGATCGTATCCGCACAGTTGCGGAAATGTTCTGCCATCCACGCAGGCGATCGCGATGCGAAAGTTTCTGCCCAGTCTGTGTGTTTCCAATCGGTTTTGTCATCTGCCGATAGCACCCAAGCCAGATGAAGTTTTCCTGATTCTGCCCCATGAAAGACACTGAATCCGCTACCGCCATTCAGGATGGAATAAAATACATTATCCGCCACAAACCGAGGATGAGCGGCAAGTTTAAACCACAGAACATCTATACTATTCTGCTGTTTTACTAACTCTAATTCTGCACGCTGTCGTACAACCGAGTTTCTACCATCTGTACCAATCACAAGTGCAGCAGGAATCTCTCGCCCATCTCCTAGCTTTACACCCGCAATGCGATCGTTGCTGTACAGTAAATCTTTTACGGGAACACCTGAGATAAATTCAAACTCTGGATGCAACTGAGCTTCTGAAATTAGTGTTTCTAGCAAAGGCGGTTGCGATACCAGCGTACAAGGTCGATTTGACCCCATTGGCTCATCAACTCGAAATAGTTGCCGATCGCCCACAACGAACTCCCAGGCATCAATTTGTCGGTGTGGAACACCTTCTAGGATAGTGGATAAACCCATTTGGGCGATCGCATCCAATCCGCTGGGCATTAACCCTTCACCGCGAAACACTCGATACGAATCTTTTGCAGCCTCAACCAAGGTAACAGCAATACCTCGTTTCACCAGCAGTAAGGCAAGTGCCGCACCAGTTGGCCCCGCT
This sequence comes from Microcoleus sp. B13-B6, assembly GCF_036705405.1. NCBI lineage: Bacteria > Bacillati > Cyanobacteriota > Cyanophyceae > Oscillatoriales > Microcoleaceae > Microcoleus > Microcoleus sp. B13-B6. The sequence goes on along the minus strand of NZ_JAUBUJ010000001.1, from coordinate 30,825 downwards.
CCGACAATTACAACTTGTGTCATTTGGTATTTTCCATTGCTTGTTGCGGATATTGAGATGCGAACAGAGGTGGTTAAAGGGTGCGCGATGATCTATTAGACATCTCCCATAATTATCGTGGAACAGGCATCCTGCCTGTTCAAAACCTGCTTTTTAGGAGAAGTCTCTTAATCCCAGCTATTTTTGGAGTGCCTGTTGAAAAGTCTTAACTGCATCAACATGATTCACCATATTGATGCAACGCAACAACAAATCCAAATCGATCCCTTTCACTTCCTCACTACTGGAAACCTTTTCATAGTGAAGCGCATCGCCCTCTCCCCGCAGGTGATAAACCTCTAACAATCCATCTTCCCAAAACCACACTTCAGGAATTTTCAGCCGCTTGTATGCCTCCATCTTGTCGATCCCGCCACTGGAAAACACGATCTCGATCGCCAAATCGGGTAGCCTGCGACCAGGAGCAAGTTTATAAGATTCATCCGCCTCTCGCTTGACTTTTCCCGTTTCACTTTCCAGAGTCATTGAGCCAGTTGGAGTAAAGTCAAACCCCGCCATCAGCAGGTAAAGCTCCAACAATCCGGCAATTCTCTTCTTAACGGTTTCGTGGGGTTCTCCAGGCATTAGTTTAATCTCCAAAACTCCATCCAGGAAAGAAAGTCGATATCCTGGACGGTCTAACAATTGCTCAACTGCTTTGAACTCTCTCCAAGTGAGTCCCTCAAACAGAAGGGGTGATTCTTTTCTGGGTGGTGCGATGATTGCTGCGGTCATTTGATTCTCCAGTCTATTTCCAGATGAGAAACGATCGGGTTTGGAGGGCGATTGGTTTATTATAACTTTAAGTAGCTTTCTCCACTGTAAATCCGATTTCTTGCCCGTAGGATAGTTCCAGCGTGTGACCGTCCGGGTCTCGCAAAAAAGCCCAGTAGCCGATCGGATATCCAGCATCTTTTGGTTCCTCAAGCAGTACGCCTTCTTGACGTGCTTTGTCGCAGAGTTCCTCCATATATTCGCGGCTTTTGCAACCTACTCCGAGGTGTGCAAAGGGAGACAGAACGGGATGTACGGAGTCTGTTTGAATTAGCACAATTACAAAAGGGCGAGTGCGATCGGAAAGCCAGACCACAGCAACTCCAGCTTCTGCATCGATGCGGCGGTGAACGACCTGCATTCCTGCATACTTGGAGTAGAATTCGATACTGCGATCGACATCTGAAACGGGCAGTGCGATGTGTGTGAGACCGATATCAATCATATGTTATGTTGCTCCAGTTATATTAGGCTTAACATCAATAATTGTTACTTCCCATACCATAATTTTAATGAGATGCTCGCCACTTTGCCACTTTCAGATCGATTTCTTTTTTGAAAAAATCTAGTTTTCTTGATATGGCTGATAATTATTGACTCCTGTTGTCATTATCTAAGGTGAATCCCGCCTAAATTTTTTCTGAATAGCAGCATTTTCTATCTGGTTCCGAAATATATCGAGCATTCCTATAATGTCTCTGTGTAGCTCTAGATATTCATCCCTATCAAACACCGAATCCTCACCGTGGGCAATTTCGTTCCTTGTCTTTAAAAGCTTGGTATCAATTAATGGCGATTGAGGAGAGTATATTGAAAAGTCAATTCCGAGAATATAAGTTATTTCTTTTAAAATCTCAGAAGATAAATTCGAGGCAGTAGATATTACATCTTTAGGTAGGATACATCTTTGATTTAATTCGGAAAGAAAGAACTCACAAACAGGTATATACAATGATGGCTTATGTGTCTCTTTTGCCTCTTTAAGTTTTTCTTTCATGGCCAAAGCTAAAAAATTACTAGAAAGCTCCTGATAGGTAAGCTTTTTTGAGATAACATATTCTAGATAAGAGTTGGCTGCTAGCTTGACAAAACCTTCCCAATGGGAATAGAGAATACATACTCCACTCCGAACTAATACTTTATGTCTTTGGTCAGAAACATTTTTCGCTTCTATCAAAGATTTCATTTCTGACAGTTCCTTCTTTCGCCAAGCAAGATCCGTTGCCAATTTATCGCTTAATTGTTCCGCTGTTCGGATGCTCATGAAGGGGAAAAGACCTCTCTACCAAGCGGAATAAGATAGGGTAAGCGTCTTGCGGCATTCTTTCCTGCTCCCGACCATTTTTGATAAATTGGATTTGACCAAATATTTTTTATATGATTACTTATTTGCTCTTTTGGAATGGGATTTTGATAGTTGTATCCAATTCCTAGTGCTACCACCTCATATGCAGATAATAGAAACCCTCCCAGGAATTTATCATTCTCCGATTTATATCGCTTGAAGCTGTCCTCTCCCATAGCTTCATTAAGCATACTGAATGTCACATCAAACGCTCTCTCTATGTGGCGGCTATCCAAATCTTTTTTTATAGCCATTTCACGCATTCTAGCCGTTAGGAACTCGCTAACATCACCGCCCAGCGTTTGAATACTTGCATAATCTCGATCGAAGAAAAGAATAAAACGCAATACTAATTCCATATCATACTGTTCTTCATAAAGTCTATCGCTCAAAGCAATGCAGCTTTTAAATGACTCCCGATCGGCAAGTGAACGCATTAAATTATATAAATTCTTATTCAACATTAAAAGAATGCCATTTCTTACTTCTTGCGGTGTAGCAATCGATCCTCCTGTATTCAGCCGCTGAAAAAGCTCATACTTAATCATTTCATCACTTTCTTTTGCAACAATATTGACGTATATTTTGGTTCTTTTTATCAATAAACGCTGCGCCTGAGTTAAAGAGTTATCTTTATCGTCAGGATCGTTCCATTTTTTACCTTTTAACGAAGGTAAGTAAGTAGTTTCTTGTAAGGCGACAGCAGAAAATGTATCTTGCTCTCGATTGTCTGGTTTCAAAATACCTACAAATTCATATATGGTTGAGAGTCTCTGCAAACCATCGATCACATCCCAAATCCCATCATCTCTTTGACTGACAAAAATGGGTGGAATCGGTATACCTAAAAGAATTGATTCTATAAACCTGGATTTTTGAGAATCCGACCAACGAAAAAACCTTTGAAACTCTGGGTGAATATCGATTTCCTTACTCTCATAAAGACTGATCCACTCGCCAATAGACATTGAGTAGCTATCTGTCCGAATTTCTTGCCTTGTTTTGTCAATCTCTTCTTGTAGAGGCATGGCTGAAGCAGTCCTAAGTATTATGTATAGCTATACTTGCAGAATGGCAATATTTAAAGATTATATCACTGAACGAATATCTGAAAAAACGATCGCCCAGAAAGAGTCAACTTTGCTCTCAAGACAATGCGGAACCTGATGCGATCGAGCGGGTAGAATAGAAAAATCCATTGAACCGATCGGCTAAACCAATCCCTCTCTTAGTTTGTCACATCAGTGAAAGCAGCAATGCAGCGATCGCCCGTTAGCGAAGCTTGCAGAAGAGGATCGCCCACCCCCAGCTTTAAGCGAACACCCAAATCCGTCACCCTCACCCTTTTTTCATTTGGTCACAGGCTATGATTGACGGTTGGCAGCTTTTGAGAATCTAAATGCTAAACACAAATACAATTATTTCCAGTCTGCTGTTATTTATCCCAGTTTCCATCGCCGGACACTTTCTCGGCTGGGAATCCTCCACAATCTTCATCACCTCGGCTTTAGCCATCATCCCCCTAGCCGCGTGGATGGGAACGGCCACCGAAGAAATCGCCGTCGTCCTCGGTGCCAATTTGGGGGGTTTGCTGAACGCTACCTTCGGAAATGCCACGGAACTGATTATCGGCATCGTCGCCCTCAACGCCGGACTAATAGATGTTGTCAAGGCCAGCATCACCGGTTCAATTATGAGCAACCTGTTGCTGGTGATGGGATTGGCGATGCTGCTGGGTGGCTTGCGCTACAAAGAACAAGATTTTCAGCCGACAGTCGCCCGGTTGAATGCTTCAGCGATGAACTTAGCCGTGATTGCCATTTTGGTGCCGACGGCAGTTAATGCCACCTCTATTGGCATCCCTCCGGCAACTATGCAGAACCTCTCTAGCGCTGTTGCTGTAGTGCTGATTGTCGTCTACGTGCTGACGCTGCTGTTTTCTATGAAAACCCACAGTTATCTGTACGATGCAGGGGTGGCAGAAATAGAAATGCTGGAAGATTTAGCCGAAAATAACTTAGCACCAGACAGTCCTGACCACAAAGTCAATCTGCCGCTGTGGATTGGGGTGCTGTTGGCCTGTACCCTGATGGTAGCTGTCGAGTCGGAACTGTTGGTGGGTACTCTCGAAGAAGCGACGGCGCGTTTGGGGCTGACATCATTGTTTACCGGCGTGATTTTAGTGCCGATTATTGGCAATGCTGCCGAACATACGACGGCGGTGACGGTGGCGATGAAAAATAAAATGGATTTGTCGGTTTCTGTGGCCGTGGGTTCGAGTTTGCAAATTGCTTTGTTTGTTGCCCCGGTGTTGGTTTTGGCAGGTTTTGTCTTGGGCAAACCGATGGACTTGAATTTCAACCCGTTTGAACTTGTAGCAGTTGCGGTGTCGGTGCTGATCGCCAATTCTATCAGTTCTGATGGCAACTCTAACTGGCTCGAAGGTACTTTGCTGTTGGCAGCTTATACGGTTTTGGCGCTGGCGTTCTACTTCCATCCAGTAATTGAGGGACTTGTTTAAAACGCTTTCTTATCGGGAAGCAAGAGGGAAGAGGGAAGAGGGAAGAAGGCAGATTTTTTCACTCCCTCACTCCCCCACTCTCCCACTCTCCCACTCTCCCACTCTCCCCCTCGCCCACTCTCACTTATTTCTTCGAGAATGGTGGTTGCGATCGTACAATTGAAAGGTGGCTGCTCTCTCGTTATTAGTTCTGGTCTGTTTGTACATTATGTGCTGTCAGTCAGGGATTTGTGACCTCGATCGGCTGTGACAAACAACAAAACCTTTGGCCTCAACCCGATCGTGAGATCGCAGTGTCCCCGGTTATAAAAAACACGGGATGCTGAAGTCAAGCGAGACTCAAACCTCCCTTGACTTCAGAGACGCTGCAAGATTTCAATCAAGGGTGCTCATGAGTCTTTTACTAGGTGTGCTACGATCGTCATAAGTAGTTGAAAACTGAGTTGGACTTGCATAGCCAAAAAGTTCACCAAAGTTAGTCATACTTAACTTGACTGATTAACATTATGGGCGGTATGATTAAATCAATGCCGAAAAAAAGGCTTAATTATCTGGGAGAGTAAACCGAGCGTGCAAGTCAAAAATGACCAGCCTGTCACAAGGTAGAACGGGATCCCGCGTTTCGTTAAATTGGTTGAAAATAGTGGATGACTCATGGCTACAAGCTTCAACTAAAATTAATTCATTAGGGCGTTGCTCCGCCCGAATTAACGCCTGTGGACAAGAAAGAGCCGACTCCCTTGGGTGAAGCAGGAAACAGACCCTTCAGGAGTAATTCTGATTGAAGGGTGAGGCTTAAATAAGTTTAGCCAAGTTTTGTGTAGCAGTAAACCACGGTCGATTTAAAACTGACCAGCCTATAAAAAGGTCGAACGGGATACCACGATTCGTTAAATTGGTTGAAAATAATGGTTAAAGAAGGGCTAAAAGCTTCCACAATAATAAATAGTTGTACAGACTGGAAAAATAGGGTGCTGCTCCACCCGAATTTACGCCTGTGGACAAGTAAGAGCCGACTCTCTTGGCAGAAGCAGGAATCAGACCCTCTAGAAAATACTTCTAGTTGAATGGTGAAGCTTAGATAAGTTTAGCCAAGTTTTGTAGAGCAGTGTCCAAGTAAAACTTGATAGAGCAACCTCAATCAGGGTTATGTGGCTTCTGTGAGTTATTGCCTCAATCCCAAATGCCCGAATCCCTCCGATCCAGCCAACTCTGGCAAATCCGCGTGTATCCACTGCGGGTCTCAACTTTTGTTGGAAGGTCGATATCGGCTAGTCACGCCTCTCGGAAACGGTGGCTTTGGCAGAACATTTGAAGTGGACGACAACGGCGCCCGAAAAGTGCTAAAAGTCCTGCTCAAAGACCATCCCAAAGCTGTAGAACTTTTTAAGCAAGAAGCCGACGTATTGGTCAGGCTGAGACATCCAGGTATTCCAAAAGTCGATCGCGACGGTTATTTTACATTTACGCCAGCTCACAGCACAGAGTCTTTTCACTGTCTGGTGATGGAGAAAATTGCTGGGGCCAATTTGCAAGACTGGCTGAAACATCGGGGCCGCCCGATCAGTCAAGAACAAGCTCTGAATTGGCTCAAACAACTGTCGGAAATTTTAGACCAAGTTCACCGACTCAACTATTTTCATCGGGATATCAAGCCGCACAATATTATGTGCAAGCCCAACGGGCAGTTAGTGCTGATAGACTTCGGGACTGCTAGGGAAGTGTCGGGGACTTATTTCGCTAAGGTGGGCCAGGGACAAAATGTGACTGGTATTGTTTCTCCCGGCTACACGCCGCCGGAACAAACTAATGGCAAGGCTGTTCCGCAGTCAGATTTTTTTGCTCTGGGGCGCACTTTTGTTTATTTGCTGACTGGAAAGCCACCGACTGCGTTTCCAGAAAATCCCCGCACGGGCAGATTGATGTGGCGCAAAGGAGCTCCTCAAGTTTCCGACCCCGTGGCTAATGTGATCGATTACCTGATGGCGCCTTTTCCGGGCAATCGACCTCAAAGTCCCCAGATGGTTTTGCAGTGCTTGGAGGAAATTAATCTCGACGGCGCGGAAAGTCAGTTGCCCACTCAGTTGCCGACGACGGGGCAAACTAAAATTCGCGCAACAGCCGGGGAGGCTGGGGCGAAGAAGCAGAGTTCCAGAAACCGCCTCAGACCTCTGGATTCGGGATTGAACAAGACCGAGAAAGATGTTTTTGATTGGAAAAAGAAGTTGCTGGCGGGCACGGCTGTTTTGATGGTGAGTATTGGGGCGTCTCAAATTTACGGTTCGCTGCGTTACGGGGTGTTTCCAGCAAACCCCGTGTGGCTGCTTTCTACTTTACCTAGCACTCAGTTTTTGCAAAGAAGTTTGGATAATGTCGGGAGTGTAAAAGCGACCGCCCTGTCGCCTGACGGTCAAACTTTGGTGAGCGCAAGCTTTGGGACGATTAGAATTTGGAATGTGAGGACGGGACGGCTGGTGCGGACTCTCAATTCGGTGCATTCTAAAAAATCTGTCAACACGCTGGCGGTGAGCCCGAACAGCTCGATTTTGGCCAGCGGCGGCGGCGACAATAAGGTGATTCTCTGGGATTTGAAGACGGGGCGACGGATGCGGACGATTCCCGCTCACACAGCCGCCGTCAATGCGATCGCTTTTAGCAGGGACGGTAAAACTCTCGCTAGCGGCAGCGATGATAAAACTATTCGCTTGTGGAATGTCAGAACCGGCAGCAGGTTGCGGACTTTGAGCGGCCACGCCGGAGGAGTAAACGCGATCGCTTTGAGCCGGGACGGTAAAACTCTCGCTAGCGGCAGCCAGGACAAGACTGTGCGTTTGTGGAATCTCGGTACCGGAGAAGTCAGAAGAATTATCACAGGTCACGGGGGCCCGGTTAATGCTGTGGCTTTTAGCCCGAACGGGCAAATTGTGGCTAGTGCTAGCACCGACAATACGATCCGTTTGTCTAACGTGCAAGACGGGAAGCGCACCCGCACTTTTAAAGGGCATTCGAGTTGGGTGAGGACGATCGCCTTTAGCGCGGACAACCGCACTTTGATTAGCGGGGGCGGAGATATTATAGTTTGGGATTTGAAGACGGGAAAAGAAAGAAGCACTCTTTCTGGTCACAGTCAGTTTGTGAGTTCTGTGGCTATTTCCAGAGATAGCAAGACTTTTGTGAGCGGCAGTCCCGATCGCACTATTAAGATTTGGCGAATGCCATAGTCCTACTATTTTAGATTTTAGATTTTAGATTTTAGATTGAAGAGTCGAGGCGAGCGAGAAATCCCATCCCGACTCCGACGTGGAAGTCTGGGCATTGCCCGCCCTACAACTGTTACTTGCCGCAATTGGCAAAAGTAGAAAACAGGTTAAATTCTGTAACCCTCCACGCTTGCCATGTCTGCGCGCCCGCAAAAAGACTGTACCTAGTTATGCTTTTATCGCTGTCCACATAACTTTGCCAGCTTAATGAAGCAACAGTTGGATACTGGGCTGGAAACTCCCCTGGTATAGGACTTACTTGCGAGCTCATGTTCCATCCTACTTGCTTGCTAAAATCTTGAATTTGACCTTCGCAAGTTCGACAGTTAGAACCGCCGACTTTCTGCCAAATCTCTAACTGTGGAGTCAATCCATATTTGCCGTTGCTCGATTGCATCCACAGCCGATCGATCGCGCGGAGGTTCGGACAAGACAGATTGGCGGGGTTGTTGCGGATCAGAGAGACTGTTTCTTGATCTGCTTCGTACCATTTTTTGGCTTCTAATAAGGATTGAAGTTTGCTAAATTCGCTGTTGCTTTCTTGTGAATTAGCGGTAAATGCTGGTTGCAAAACTGCAATAAATGTGCCTACTAATGCGAGGGATAGTTTGCCAAGTTTAATCATGTTCCCTGAGTAAAAGTGATTTAACAAAGGACAGTTTACCATCTCTAGACCGAGATGAAATCTTCAGAGCCAATAAAATTGGGAGCAACACCTGTCAAAGAAGCTAAAACTTCACCGCTGCTGGCTACTCTAATTAATGTGCCGTTAGTTCCAGAGGAAATTGATAGCTGTCCGAAGGTCAAGCCATTGATTAGTTGAATGGTATCTTGACCGTTGGCGAAATCAGAGATGGTATCAACTCCTAACCCCGCACCTAAAACAAATACATCGTTGCCCGCGCCGCCGACAAGATTATCGTTTCCCAAACCGCCGTTGAGGGTGTCAAAACCTTTGCCGCCAGACAGGTTGTCGCTGCCGCCTCCCCCGACAAGGATATCGTTGCTTCGCAAACCCGTAAGTGCGTCATCGCCGTCTAAACCGTTGATATTATCACTGCCGGGAGTGCCTATCAGGTTGTCGTTGCCGTTCGTGCCGTTGATGGCGTTTGGAGAGTTATTGATGCCGCCTGAAGCGTTGCCGGTGTCAGAAACGAATACGTCTTGAACCCTGTTAGTGTCACCAGGCACGAGGTTGGATGCTTCAGATACAAACGCCACAAACCTCCCGTCGGCTGAGATGGAGGGAGTAGAGGAGACATTGTTGGCTTGAGCGCCGCTGGAACTGGCAGAGACGCCGGTGGTGGTATTCGTTAACAAGTCGCGCACGAAGACATCGGTGGTATTGTTTGTGTCCCCCGGCACGAGGTTGCGGGCATCAGATCCAAACGCTACAAACCGCCCGTCGGCTGAGATTGAGGAGAACTGGGAGGGTAAATTGCCGCGCTCGCCACTGGAACTGACAGAAACAAGGGTAGTAGTGTTAGTTGACAAGTCGCGCACGAAGATGTCGTTGCTATTGCTAGTGTCCCCTGGCACCAAGTTGGACGCATCAGATTCAAATAGCACAAACCGCCCGTTGGCGGAGATGGAGGGAAGGGAGGAAAAGCCGTTGGCCCGAGCGCCGTTGGAACTGACAGAGACAAGGGTAGTGGTGTTGGTTAACAAGTCGCGCAGGAAGATGTCGTTGTCAGCGTTAGTGTCTCCCGGCACCAGGTTAGTGGCCGCAGATGAAAACGTCACAAACCTCCCGTCGGCTGAGATGGAGGGAGAGTAGGAGCTGCGGTTCCCCCGATCGCCGCTGGAGCTGACTGAGACGCTAGTAGTGGTGTTAGTTGATAAGTCGCGCACGAAGATGTCGGGGGCATTGTTGGTGTCCCCGGACACCAGGTTGGAGGCATTAGATGCAAACGCCACAAACCGGCCGTTGGCGGAGATGGAGGGCCCTGAGAAGAAATCGGCGGAGGAAGAGCCATTTCCCCGATCGCCGTTGGAGCTGACTGAGACGAGGGTGGTTGTATTGGTTGACAAGTCGCGGACAAAGATGTCGCGTTGGTTGTTAGTATCCCCCGGTACGAGATTGGTGGCATCAGAATAAAACACTACAAACCGCCCGTCACCGGAGATGGAGGGAAAAAAGGAGTTGCTATTCCCCCGATCGCCGCTGGAGCTGACTGAGACGAGGGTGGTGGTATTGGTTGATAAGTCGCGGACGAAGATGTCGCCATTATTGTTAGTATCTCCCGGCACGAGATCGGAGGCAGCAGATGCAAACGCCACAAACCGCCCGTCGGCGGAGATGGAGGGACGGTTAGAGAAGGCGCTTGCCCGATCGCCTGTTGAGCTAACTGAGACAAGATTAATAGTCATAAGTCCTCACACTAAAATTGCAACTTTGGTAAATTGATGAGCGATTGATGGATTGTTGGCGAAGTTCGATCGCGCTCTTTGAGTAAAAGTCAGAGCTTCGGCGAAAGAACACAGCAGACAATTGAGAATGGGCAGATATCTAAACAGAGACGAAATCTTCAGAGCCAATAAAATTGGGAGCAACGCCTGTCAAAGCAGCTAAAACTTCACCGCTGCTGGCTACTCTAATTAATGTGCCGTTAGTTCCCGGCGAAATTGATAGCTGTCCGAAGGTCAAGCCATTGATTAATTGAATGGTATCTTGAGAGTTGGTGAAGTCAGAGATTGTATCAACTCCCAACCCCGCACCTAAAACAAATAGATCGTTGCCCGCGCCACCGAATAGAATATCGTTTCCCAAACCGCCGTTGAGAGTGTCAAAACCTTTGCCGCCAGACAAGTTGTCGCTGCCGCCGCCCCCGACAAGGATATCGTTGCTTCGCAAACCGGTGAGTGTGTCATCGCCGTCTAAACCGCTGATATTATCGCTGCTGGGAGTGCCTGTGAGGTTGTCGTTGCCGTTCGTGCCGTTGATGGCGTTTGGAGAGTTATTGATGCCGCCGGGAGCGCTGCCTATGTCAGCAATAAAGAGGTCTGGGCCGTTGTTGGTATCTCCCGGCACGAGATTGGCTGCAAAAGATGAAAACGCTACTTTCTGCCCGTTGGCCGAGATGGAGGGGAACTCGGAGTCGCTGTTCCCCTGATTGCCTGCTGAGTCAACAGAGAGACGGGTGGTAGTATTCGTTAACAAGTCGCGCACGAAGATGTCTTCTTTATTGTTAGTGTCCCCTGGCACGAGGTTGGAGGCCTCAGATGAAAACGTCACAAACCGCCCGTCAGCGGATATGGAGGCGGACCCGGAATCTTGGTTGCCCTGATTGCCTGTTGAGGAAATAGAGACGCGGGTGGTGGTATTGGTTGATAAGTCGCGCACGAAGATGTCGTTGTTATTATTTGTGTCCCCCGGCACGAGGTTGGTGGCACGAGATGAAAACGCCACAAACCGCCCGTCAGCAGAAATAGAGCCACGGATGGAGCCGCCGTTGGCGATCTCGCCATTGGAACTCGCAGAGACAAGGGTAGTAGTATTGGTCAACAAGTCGCGCACGAAAATGTCGCGACTGTCGTTAGTATCCCCAGGCACGAGGTTGGTGGCAAAAGAGTAAAATGTGACAAACCGCCCGTTGGCAGAGATGGAGGGGAATGAGGAGTAGTCGTTCGCGGGAGCGCCACTAGAACTGACAGAGACGAGGGTGGTGGTATTAGTTGACAAGTCGCGGACGAAGATGTCCTCCTCATTGTTAGTGTCCCCCGGCACGAGGTTGGAGGCTGTAGATGAAAACGTCACAAACCGCCCGTCGCCCGATATGGAGGGATCCCCGGAAAACTTGTTCCCCCGATCGCCGCTGGAGCTGACTGAGACGAGGGTTGTGGTGTTGGTTGACAAATCGCGGACGAAGATGTCGTTGTTATTATTTGTGTCCCCCGGCACGAGGTTGGTGGCATCAGATTGAAACGCCACAAACCTTCCGTCAGCAGAGATGGAGGGGTCGTAGGAGCTGTCGTTCGGCTGATTGCCTGCTGAGTCAACTGAGACGCGGGTGGTGGTGTTGGTGAGCGTGTCGCGCACGAAGATGTCGTCGCTATTGTTAATATTATTGTTCGGAGCTCCGATTCGGAAGATGGATTGTTGAAGTGTAAACGCCACAAACCGCCCATCACCGGAGATGGATGATTTGACCGAGTAACGGTTGCCCTGCACATCGCCTGCTGGGTCAGAGATGCCTGCTGAGTCAACTGAGACGCGAGTAATAGTCATAAGCCCTGACATTTAAGAGTACAAGTTTGGATATCCCTGCGGTTGATGGAAATTATTCAATAAGCAGCTCTCAAAGTCAATTCATAAAAGTCATAACTTTGAGTTCATAAAAGCCATATTTATCAACAAATGTTACCAACAGTAGACAAAATAGCCAAACTCATATGCAGTCAGCGAGCGAATGATACTTGCTCCAGAATTAATCAAGTTTTCTGTGTTCCAAAATCTAATAACTAATTCCCCGCCCGTTTTTCGCAAATTCATCCACAGTTTGCTGCGATAATTCATGAACAGCCATCGCCTGCAACACGTCAAAAGGCAATGTCAAATGATGGGCGCCAGCTAATAAAGTCTTTACCGCTTCTTCCGGCGATTTAATGCTAGCTGCCAAAATTTCAGTATTAGTTCTCTGCAACACATTTGCCATATCCCGCACTAACGCAAAACCGTCTCCCAATAATCTGGTGGCGCGATTCACGTAGGCGATCGCATATTTGGCCCCCGCTTCTGCTGAAACAACTGCTTGTGAGGCGCTGTATATCGCCGTCACCGCGCAAGGAATTTCTGGTGACAAATGCGCTACTGCTTGAAAACCAGCCGCCGTTGCTGGAACTTTCAAAACTGTTTGCTGTCCAATTAATTCAAAAGCCGCTTTTCCTTCTGCTACCATGCCATCAAAATCAGATGCAGTTAGCTGATAATACACTTCCCCCGGAATAAGTTTCGCCAGTTGTGTGAGCGTCACATCGGGAGATAAATCGCTTTTTCCCAGGAGGGTTGGATTAGTAGTAATTCCCGAAAGCCAGCCGAACTGGCTCGCCTCTTTTGCTTCTGCTACAATTGCAGTATCGAGATAAATTCCCATCAGCTCTACCCCTTTATTTTCTTAGTTTATTCTGAGTTTTCCGAGGCTTAGTTTCAATTTGATGTCACTGAGCGTCACATTGATTGTTAGGTATTAACTGTAGCAGATTTGTGAAAACATCGCTAGTAAGTAAAAATAACAATTAAGTGATGGGTATCACGTCACTTGCTGATTACGATCGCCATGTAAGAAAACTTCGATCGCCAAATGCCGGAAACAAACAATTTATATTTGTAGTATGGGTTATGTATGCAGTAACTCAAGGAGGTGACTCATAAAATGAGAGAAAAAGAAAATCATCAGTCACAAGTCAGTCTTGAAGAATCTTGTGACAAAGCGGAGTTTGAAGAACCAGCAGCAGCCCCTCAAGACTTGCCAGAAAATGATAATTCTCAAACCGAGTCTCAAGCATTTGAAAATCACGGTGAAGATGGTTTGAAGGCTCTAGCACGCTTAATGATGGTGAGTCTAACTTGGTCGCTGGCAGGACTTTCCAAACGCGAGTAAGTTATGGAACACTACCGCAACGGGGAAGCTATGATTTGTGAGTTTTGTTGTAAGTTTTGTTTAACTCAAAACTTACAACTCCCGGACTTACATGATGTCCGGTTAGTTGTAAGAAAATCCGTTTTTAGTGAAGACTTTCGTCCTTAAAGCAAGGACTAAAGTTTTCAACAGACCACTTATCACTTTTCTTGAATTCCTTCAAACGGCCCCAAAAAAGTCGGTTCTGGACGGGTAACACGCACTTCCCAAAGCGCTTTGATGACTGCCAAAAATTCGCGGAAACTGTAGCGAATCATGCCCTTTTGGCGAAATTTGCCCCAATCCGGCGTTCCTAAGCCGATCGCCTGTATGCCCAACCGGCGACAGGTATAAACAGCGCGGGCTAAGTGAAAGTTTTGGGTAACTAAAACAGCCTTCGTTATGCCAAAAATCTCTTTCGCCCGGTAGCAACTTTCATAGGTACTAAATCCGGCATAATCAAGAACGATATTATTAATCGGTACGCCCTGGGCTTCGGCGTAGTCCTGCATTGCTTGGACTTCGTTGTAATCGACCGTGCTATTGTCTCCTGTCATCAAAAGTTTGTCCACTCGGCCCGCTTTGTACAAATCGACGGCTGCTTGCACTCGATCGGCTAACATGGGGCTTGGAGTGCCGTCTTCCCAAAGTCCGGCACCAAAAACTATAGCAATGGGTTCTGCCGGCACGTTAGCTATATCGCTGTGGCGGTAGTTGCGGGTAACAAATCGGACGTAGTAGTTGAGGGCTAGAGGTGCGATCGCTGAGGTTAATATTAACAGCCCGATGACAAGGCGCCATTGAAATCTAAAGGATTTAGGCAACATAAATTCAAGTTAACTTCCTATATAATTACACAAACAGACCGCTTCGCGGGTCTAATAATTGTCTTGTTCCCGAATTTACATTATATTGACAAAAATATGATTCAACACCAGCCAAACTTTGAATTGCTGGAATCACTTTTATGGCAACCCAAAAACGGCTATTTTTTGCTAGACAGACATCTTCAAAGATTAGAGCGATCGGCTGATTATTTTAATTTTCCCCTATCGCTAACAGAAGCAAGCAAAGCTTTACAAGCATTAAGTCTGACTTGCGGGTCAGTCAAACAAAAAATACGGTTAACAATATCTTGTGAGGGAAACATAACATTACAAGCTCAGACACTAGATAGCGGTATCTTAAAAATCGGTGCATCTGTGGGAATTGCCCGCAAACCGATCGACTCTCAAAGCCCATTTCTTTACCACAAGACAACTTACCGAGTACCTTATACAATGGCTTTGGAGTCGCAGCCCCAATATCAGGATGTCTTTCTGTGGAATCAAGATGGAGTGATCACCGAATCCACGATCGCCAATATCGCGATCGATACACCCGCCGGTCTAATCACACCTCCCGTCAAGTGCGGTTTACTACCGGGGACGTTTCGTTCTCAACTTTTAGAGGAGGGAAAAATCAGAGAAGAATTAATTACATTAGATGATTTGCGTAGTACCCAAACTCTATTTCTCATTAACTCCGTTAGGGGCTGGATACGCCTCAAAAAAGAAGCAAACCGAGATGTTTGGAAAGTGGTAAGTAATGGCTGAGATAACGCTGGCAATCGGTTTTAGTAGGGTGCGAACTGTGCACCTTACTAAAAAAACCGATAGTGTCAAAATTGACTCGTTGCGTAAGTCCTGAAAGTGTTAACCATAGTGCAATCTATTATGAAACAAATACAACCTTGGCATTGGCGAAAGCTTCCCCTAAATCAGCGCCGCGGATCGGAGATCTTTCAAATTTTATTTCTCGGTCAAACCGCCGACAGTGCAAGCTCAATATCGGATTGTTTCCCCCGCGATATGGCTGTTCTGCTAGAAAGTCCAGTTACATCTTCTACTAACTTAGCACGATATTCTATTTGTGCAGGTTCTCCCCGGATAATTGACGGTCAATCTCAGCTATGGACACCGCCAGTAGGTGAAATTTTACCTTTTTTGCGCGCTCTTTTGGACTCTCAAAAGCAAAATTTAGCAGTGGATGTACCGCCGGAAATTCCTTTTAGTGGGGGTTGGTTGGGATGGCTGGGTTATGATTTAGCATGGGAAATCGAACACCTGCCCCAACTCAATACCGATCCGCTTCCTTTCCCGGTTAGCTGTTGGTACGAACCAGAATCTTTTGCGGTTTTAGACCATCAAACGCAAATTCTCTGGTTGGCTGCGAGTCAACCTTCTCACCTCGATGTTATGCAGCATCAATTAGAGCAAACCGATCGAGAAATAATCCAGAATAAATTACCGGGAAATTATCAACAAAATTCGGCTACTCCTATTTTCCAATTATCTCAAAGTGAGTATAAAGAAATAGTGCAAAAAGCTCAGAAGTATATTCATGCGGGCGATATTTTTCAGGCTAATTTATCTTTGCGGTTTGAATCCCGTACAGATTGCAGTAGTTGGTCAATTTACCGCGCTTTGCAACAGATCAATCCTTCGCCTTTTGCAAGTTATTGGCAAACTCCGTGGGGGGCGATAGTTAGTTGTTCGCCGGAAAGACTCGTTCAATTATTAGGAAAAAAAGTGGATACTAGACCGCTCGCGGGAACGAGACCGCGAGGTTTAACCTGCATTCAAGATGAGCAATTAGCACAGGAATTAATAGAGAATATCAAAGAAAGAGCCGAACATATTATGTTAGTTGACTTAGAGCGCAACGATATCGGGAGGGTGTGTGAATGGGGTTCGGTAAAAGTTAACGAATTTCTGACCATTGAACGCTACAGTCACGTGATGCACCTCGTCAGTAATGTTATCGGTACATTAAGACGAGATTGCGACGCGATCGACTTAATTCGAGGGGTATTTCCGGGCGGTACGATTACAGGTTGTCCGAAAGTGCGCTGTCTGGAAATCATCGAAGAATTGGAACCCGTGAAGCGCAATTTGTTTTACGGTTCCTGCGGTTATTTGGACTGGCGCGGCAACCTGGATTTAAATATTTTGATTCGCACCCTTTTATATGCACCAAAAAGTGACGGTACAACCGGGGGAGTTGTTTGGGGACAAGTGGGTGCGGGGATTGTTGCTGATAGCGATCCAGAAAGGGAATGGCAGGAGTCACTGCATAAAGCTCAAGCTCAAGTTAATGCTTTGAAATTAGCGAAAATATTTGATTAGATGCGTGTTAGATAAATCGACGTGTTAAGATTGTTGAAGATTTAGATCGCCGATTTACTTTTGATGTAATACTGAGTGAAATAAATCGAAAAAAAAAGATTTCTTGTAGTATTAGTGTTAGGAAACTGTTGGTATGGTGTTGCCTGATAGTTTTTTTAGCGATCGCACAGTGAGTCAGATTCTGGGTGAACTCATGGATATTAGACGAGACTGCCAAAGCTGGTTAGCTGTTGGAGAAGCTCACTATCACGATCGCAAAGGAAAAGCAGAAGCAATTAACAAAGCCCCTGAATGGCTGATTCCTGTGTATCATCCTCAACGAGGTACAATCAACTGCTATAAAGACTGTCTAAACATCAGCAAGTTGTATGAAGCTGGCTGGACATATATAGACGGTAAATTGATAGTTGCAGTTTATTCAACCGTTGACCTTTGTCGAGGCTATCCGGTAGATATTTCCTTACTTGAAAACTACTTGCCTCCCCTGCAAAAATACGGTGTTCCTATGATGATTTTTCCCTTCAAGCGAGAGATAATTCTCCAGCAAAAAATTATCTATGAAACGGAATCTGCCTACGGAACGAAAAGCCAGCTTGTTGATGTCGCTCAAGTTCAAGATATGATACCTAGGGCGTGGTACGATCGAGATTATAAAGTTTTGATCAAATACAGCGATCGGCTAGTGCCTTTATAAGGAAATTTCAAGAGTTAATCAGATACTAAAGGTGGCGGCGATTATTTCCGGGAGTGGATGGCTGCTCAATGCACTGATCGAAGGGTGCAACAAGGGTAATATTGATCGGGCATCCTGCCCAAGACTTGCTTTTCACTCCTATGTCTATTGATTTTCCGAACCTACTGCCTCAGAAATCGAACTAAATCCGCGTTCTTCCAACTTTTGCAACAAACCTTGGAGAATCCGACGCACCATCCAAGGCCCTTCGTAAACCCAACCGGTGTAAACTTGAATTAAACTCGCACCGGCGGCTATTTTTTCCCAAGCATCTTCGGCGGTGAAAATGCCACCAACTCCAATTATGGGCAATTCGCCTTTTGTATATTGCCAGATAAATCGGATTACTTCTGTCGATCGCTCCCGCACAGGAAGCCCGCTAATTCCCCCGGCTTCTTCGGCGATTGGTTTGCCTGTTTCTCGCAATATTTGTGTTTTCAATCCATCGCGGCGGATGGTGGTATTTGTGGCGATAATTCCTGCTAGTTGGTAGGTTTTTGCTAAGTCGAGGATTGATACGAGATCCTCGGACTCCAAATCCGGCGCAATCTTGACTAAAATTGGCTTGATTCCCTGATTTTCTTGTTGCAAAATTTCCAAAATTGTGCTAAGCCCAGCAGCATCTTGGAGCGATCGCAACCCCGGCGTATTTGGAGAGGAAACGTTGACTACAAAATAGTCGCCCCAATCTTTTAGCAGCTTAAAACTCTCAAAATAGTCGGCTGCTGCTTGCTCTAACGGTGTTACCTTAGATTTACCGAGATTGATGCCCAAGGGGAACCGAGACTGAGGCATGGGGCGCTGGGCATCGAATTTTGACTGTTTCTGTGCTGCCTGAAACCGGGCTGCCATTGCCGCGGCTCCTTGATTGTTAAATCCCATGCGGTTGAGGGCTGCACTGTCCTCCGTCAAGCGAAACAAGCGAGGTTGGGGGTTTCCCGGCTGTGGTTGACAAGTGACAGTGCCGAGTTCGGCAAAGCCAAAGCCAAAATTTGCCCAAATGTCAGCAGCTACGCCGTTTTTATCAAATCCCGCAGCTAAGCCGACAGGATTGTTAAAGCTCAGTCCCCACAAAGATTGTTCGAGGCGAGAATCTTGGACTCCCAAAGATTTCTGCAATCGAGAGAGCATTTGGCTGGTGGCGGGGTTTGACTGGGTTCTGGCTGCGAGTTCGAGAAGTTGGAGAGTGCGGTTGTGCACCCACTCGGCATCGGTTTTCAATACGGAAAACAACAGTGGGCGTACACTTGATTGATAAATATCCAATGATTTGTACTGGGGCAATTTACAAATTAGAAAGGAGAAGGCAAATAACAATATTCACGAGCAGACAGTGAAGGGGAAGTTTTTACTTCAACTTCGATCGACTTTATCCAATGTTTGAGATTGAAGGATAAGTTAGACGATTATATTATATGTTGACTCTTTTGCATTTTAATTTGTTGAATATTTAAGCTAGTAATTTTAAATTAGACAAGGTGCGGGGAAGCTTGGAAATGGGGCAGCAGCAAAGACCAAAGGATTTAGACGAACAAATCGCGACCCTAGAGCGCGTTCTCCTGACTCTCCGAGAAGAGGAGAATGTGGAAGTGCTACTTTCGACCACACTCGGTTACTTGCAAGCGGAATTTGACTGGCGGTTGATTTGGATCGGGTTGTACGATCGACAAGCCCACAGATTGTTCGGGAAAGGCGGCATAACTCCTAACGGCGACCTGTCTTTTCTCAAACAGCGGTTTGCTCTCAGTCCGGGGGATTTGCTCGAACAAGTGGTGATTCAGCTCCGCCCGGTGGGAGTTCCGGATTTGCGATCGGAAAACCGAGCCGGAGAATGGCGCAAAGCAGCTCAAACTTTCAATATTCAAGGCACGACTCTGTTTCCGCTGCGCTACAAAGACCGCTGCTACGGCGTGATTTTGCTCGGAACTGAGGTATGGGGAGCGTCGCCAAAGTCGGGGGAAAAAACGCAGTTGGCGATCGTATTTGGAGCGCTGGCAACTGCTCTTTACCAAATAGAAAAAGACTGGCAGCGACAACAAGTTAAACACCCAGACGAGTCTCTTTTTGCGCTGATTTCACAGTTGGGGGAATTGCGATCGCTCGACCAATACTTGCAAGCGGTGGTCGAACAAACTCATGAATTTATCGAGCCGACACGCACTAATGTTTACTGGTTCGAGCGAGAGCGACGCTATTTTTGGCGCCGAGTCAGCAACCGCGAAGTTACTCCGGGTTTGGGCGGGCCGGGCCGACCGGCTTCGGGCATCACCGTCCAAGACTTGGGCGAATTTTATCAGGCTTTGGGCCGGGAAGAAATGGTTTGGATCGGTGAATCTCAAAGTTCTCTGAAAACTGAGCTGACGGGGCGGTTGATGCAGCAAATCCGCGCTCGCTCTCTGTTGGCTGCGCCGATTGTTTCAGAAGGGGAATTGTTGGGATTTTTGGCAGTCGAAGCCAGCGAACCCCGGATTTGGCAAGACAATGAAAAGCATTACCTGCGGGGAGTGGCGCAGTTAGTGGCTCTGACGGCTCCTATGTCGGAGATGGAGGAGAAAATTCAACAAACTGAGATCGATCGAGATTTAACTGCCGGAATAGCTCACGCCATCTACAGCGATGCTGACTGGGAGGCGACTTTGAAAAATACCGCCGCACAGTTGTGCGATCGGCTCAAATGCGAATACTTTTTGCTGCTGCTGTACGGCGAAGAACAAAATCGCTTTGAAATTGTCTGCCAACATTTGCCCCGCAATCGCAGGCCAGTGCCGTCGCCACTCAACGCCCTAGATGTGGCTGACTTGGGGCTGTTGCAAGAAAGTGCACCTCTAGCTATTGAAAATTGGGAGGAAGACGGGCGGTTGGGCGCTTGGCGGGAAGTGTTGGGGGAAGCTGGGGTGCGATCGCTTTTGGCATCGAACACTAGGGCGAAAAAGGCAGAGGGAGAAAACCCCAATCTAAAATCGAAAATCGCCAATCGCAAATCGATCGAGGGTTTGCTGGTTGTCGGGCACAGTGCAACTCGCACTTGGAGGCGATCTGAGCAAGAATTAGTTCGGCTAGTGGGCGAACAACTCGGATTGATCCTGCACTCGTGGCAGCAGAGTTCGGCAATCGACAAATATCAGCAATTTGAGCGATCGCTCAAATCGGGTTTGGCGGTTTTGCACCATTCTCCTGATGAGCAATCTGAGCAAGAGATATCTGCTGCTTCACCGACGATGTTCCCAGAGTTGCCGTTACAAAAGCTCGATCGTAACTTTGCTCAACACGTTTCCCAGACAATTGCCTGTCCTTTAGTAGCCGTAATTACTTGGAATCCCGGTGATGAGGAAGGTTCCATCGTGGCGACGGTAGCTGCTAATCCCGTATTTGCCCTCAATCCCGAGGCGGTGATTCCTGTCCAAACAGATGCTTTGATCCAACAAACCCTGGCTGCTAACTGCGTGGTGCAACAGAGCACGAGCCAACTGCCACTGGCGACAAAGCGGTGGCTACGCAGTCCGGGAATTGGCGAGATTATGACGGTGGCGCTGCGGACGGCCCCAGAACACGCTCCGGTGGGCGTTGTGGTGGCTGCAGACGCTCCGGGCCGCCAATGGTCGGAGTTGTCGGTGAGTTTACTCAGCTCGATGGCGTCTCAGTTGGCTTGGTGGCGCAGGTATTTGGCGGTGCAATCAGCCGCCGAGTCGCAGCGATTGGATCTGGAGTTGCTCAACTGGTACAAACAGCGCCGTTTTGAGGAGTTTTACCGCACGGTGGGAGCGGGGGTGAAGGAGTTGGGGGAGTTGAGTCAGTCGATTTTGCAGTCGGCGAAGGAACAAAAGGATGCTCTGAAAATGTTGCGATACCAACAGGTTTTGCGGCAAATGGGCAATGCTTTGGGGTCAACTCATTTGCTGCTGAAACAGGAACATTGGCGGCTGCACTTCGCACAAGATGCGGTGGCTGTGAGCGCTTGGCTGAGGCGATCGCTCGATCGAACGGCCCCCCTGGTCAAACAGTCGCAAGTCTTGCTGGAAGTGCACAGAGAAGCTGCTGTGTCGATGCCGGCAGGCCAGACTTTGAGCGTTCGCGGGGACTGTATCAAGCTGGATTTGATACTGTGCGAATTGCTGGCGACGGCTTGCAGGCGCTCTGCTGTTGGCGCCAAGATTGAGATTCGCTCTCAGTTGTTGGGGGAAGATTTGTTAGAATTGTCTGTGATCGATAGCGGCGCGTGCGATCGACACTTAATTGCTGCCTTCAACGGCGGTTCCGAACCCGATATATTAGCGGTTTCTAGTTCCCATAGGTCGATCGTGCAAAATCTCTTAATTTGTCAGCGAGCAGTAGACTTAATGGGGGGAAACTTTTCTATAGAAATGTTAGAAAACAATTTAATTGTCGCTAGTTTAGTGCTGCCCCTAGCCAATTCTTAATCTTGTAAAATTTTGTAAAAGTTCCAAGCTGCGATCGAGGATTGTAGGGGCGGGTTTCACCAACAATAATTGCCTAAAACCCATAATTTCATAAACCCGCCCCCACCCAAGGCTAAACCGCCATCTACCTCGCTGCGATCGAGGATTGTAGGGGCGGGTTTCACCAACAATAATTGCCTAAAACCCATAA
>NZ_JAUBUJ010000001.1:0-8660 GCF_036705405.1 Microcoleus sp. B13-B6 | reverse complement strand
ATCGAGGATTGTAGGGGCGGGTTTCACCAACAATAATTGCCTAAAACCCATAATTTCATAAACCCGCCCCCACCCAACGGTAAACCGCCATCTACCTCTTTCAAAATACAAGGAGCGGGTTTAGCTACGATCTATATTCTTATTGATATCTTGCGCCATTCTTAGGAACGAACGGGCCAGAGAGCCCGTTCCACAATACATCAATTTTCTTGGGGGTGGGCTCCAGAACCGGCCCCTGAAAGACTTTCCGAACTCGGAAAAAACCTTTGAGTAATCCAAGCAGTTACAATATGAGAAAGCAATCCCATCGGCCCCGCAAAAAAACACAAAGCCAAAGAATGAACCGTCCAAACTCCTGTCCGCTGTCCTTCCCAATAAATCCAGCGCCCGACAAACAAGTCCATCACTAAAAAATGTATCCATCCCGTAGCCGCCGCCGTTTCCTCCCCCAGAAACTTAGCAATATCTGCTAACTTGGGATTCGACAAAGCAGCCGCATTTTCCGCAGTCAGACTGCTACCAAACAAATATATGTACAAAACGGCGAGCACTGCAAACGGAATGAAGGAATTCATCACTTTTCGGGTAATTCCCCAGTTTGGTAATAAAATCATAATTGCCCAGAAAGGCACAACGAACAGATTACCGGCATTAAAAATTAGTTCTGGTGTCATAGTTGGCTCTTGGCTCCTGCGAAGGCAATGCAATTAAGGATGTTAAGATTACTTTACACAATTTTTGCTGAAATTTCTCAAAACCCGAAAAAAATCTCATTCACAAATGGAATAGAATTGCTATACTTATAGCCTTTCTCAGTAACATGAGGTGCTCATCGGGCATCGGGCATCGGGCATCGGCATAGGACTCACCCCATACCTCACCACGTTTGAGAACCGCTATATCTAAAATTTCAAATATCCCATCTAAAATCGATTAAGGCAGCACAGCCCATGACAACCTATAATAACTTTTCCGATTGGTGCAAGCAGAAACAAAACATCTCTCCCGGTGCCAAACATACCGTAGACATACTGTTGCAAATATCAGAGACTTCCGAGTGCGATCGAGCTAACGAACTGCTTTCTAATACAACAGAACTTAACCTCAAAAATCTTCAAATTACCGATATCAGCCCCCTCTCATCTTTCACTCAACTTACTAATCTCATCCTCGGCAGTAATCAAATATCTGACATCGCTCCCCTGCAATCTTTAACTAACCTGAAAGCTCTGGTTATAGATGTCAATCAAATATCAGATATCCGTCCGCTTTCATCTCTAATAAATCTGAGTATACTCGTTCTCGATACCAATCAAATCTCCGACCTCACTCCCCTAGCAGTTTTAACTAATCTTACCGCACTTGTCTTGTTTGACAACAAAATTTCAGACATCACTCCGGTGCAAAATTTAACTAACTTAAATGCACTGATTCTCTACAAAAATCAAATTTCCGATCTCGCTCCTCTGGCAAATTTAACTGAACTCCAGACACTCTACCTTTACAATAATAAAATATCGGATATCACCCCGCTGGCTTCCTTGAAAAATCTCAAAACGCTGTTTCTCTTCGGAAATGAAATATCTGACCTGACTCCGCTGGCTTCTCTAACTAACTTAAATAAATTGGTTTTATTCCAAAATAAAATATCAGATATTAGTCCTTTGACATCGCTCACTAATTTAATTGAACTCAACCTCGGTAACAATCAAATATCAGACATCAGTCCGCTGAAATCCTTAACTAATTTGACTGAACTTTATTTGTTCAACAATCCGATTTCGGATAGCAGCGCGCTACAAGCTTTAAATAATTTATTTTTACTAGACTTGTACAACAATCAAATCTCTGATATCAGTTCCCTGCAATCGTTGCAAAAGTTAACTACACTGGACTTGCGCGGTAATCCCATAGTTAATAAAATTTGCCCTGTCAATCCTGAATCTATATGCCGGTTTTAATTAATTATTAAGGTCGAGGCAAGATGGCGGTTTATAGAGTATAATGTCAAAGGTAAATATCAGGAGAAAGTGATGAGCGGACACGATGCTTTGATGTTAGGATTGCTGCTGTTGCCAGGTTTGGCTTTGTCGATCGCAATTATGGGCGCTTTTGCCGCTGGTGGATAATCAGTTTTGGCAGCAGGCAGATTTTGTAAAAAGTAGTTTTTTCCTCGTTTTCCTCGTTCCCTGGCTCTGGCTGGGAACGCATTTCACTATTGCTCTGCCTCCTGTTTTTTTGCCAGCGAGGCAGAGCCTCTGGATCTCGGTTCCCAGCCAGAGGCAGGGAACCAGTTAATTTTCCTTCTTCCTTCTTCCTTCTCCCTTCTTCCTTCTCCCTGACATCCGTTACATCCGTTACATAATCCGTTGCCGAACTTCCTTCTTCCTGACATCCGTTACATCCGTTACATCCGTTACATCCGTTACATCCGTTACATCCGTTACATAATCCGTTGCCGAACTTCCTTCGCTTACAAAAATTGTGCTGTCACATCGGAATTTACCAAAGTATTCGCGCACAAAATACCCGATGCTGCGACAGCGGGTACGCCAATTCCCGGCATGGTGCTGTCTCCCACTCGATACAAGCCTTTGACTGGTGTTTGCGGGCCGGGAAATGTGCCTTTTCCGGCGGCAATTGCAGGCCCGTAAGTTCCTTGATATCGGCGCAAAAATCGGGCGTGGGTTAGCGGTGTGCCGATCGACTCTAAGACTATCCGCGATCGCAAATCGGGTATAATTTTTTCTAAAGCTTGAAACAGAGATTGCGATCGCTCTTGCTTTTTCTGCTGATACAATTCGCCATATTCCCAACCTTCGTAAGGTTCCAATGTATAAGCGTGAACGGCGTGATGTCCGGGCGGCGCGAGACTTGTATCCCACACTGTAGGAATCGAAATCATGCAAGTATTTCCGGGTACTGTAATGTCAATCTTGCTGTCGTGAACGACGACGTGGTGGCCGGTTAAACCTTCGAGTCCTTCGGCTTTAATTCCTAAATGCAGGTGCATGAAACTGTCTACTGCTGGCATCGACAAAGCGCTTTTTCTGTAGCTTTCCGGCACATCTTCAGGCCGCAGTAACTTTGTATAAGTATCCCAAATTGTGGCATTTGAAATAACAATTGGGGCGCGAATAATTTCGCCATTTTTCAAGCGAACGCCAGTGGTTTTGCCCGCTTCAACTAATATTTGCTCGACGGGAGATCCCAGGCGCAATTTTCCTCCCCAGCGCTGCAAACCTCTGACTAAAGCATCGACGATCGCACCGCTGCCACCTACAGGATATTCGATCGCACAGCGCGATCGTTCGCCAATCATAAAAGCTATTTCCGGGGCGACAGTTCCGTGCGCTTTCAAACCCGACAGTAAAAAGCACTCCAAATCGATCAAACGCCGCACCCAAGGATCGCGCACATCGCGATCCATCAAGGAACCTGCTGAACCCGCGATCGCACCTACTAGCGGCAACAGCTTCAGCAAAGCAGGCGAGTACCGAGACAGCAAAACAGGTATCAACTGCCAGTCGGATCTCAGCGCTAAAGCCGGGATTCCACGCAAAGCTTCATACAAAACTAATAAATTTTGTTGAAATTGCTGCAATTCTACAGCACCTTGCGGTGCGAACTTAGCTACAGCATCTAAGTAACTTCTCGCATCAGCATAAATCGGTAAACTACCCTCTGGAAAATGGTAGTGCCCCAGCGGATCGTAGGAAATTGCTGCGATCGATTCCTCTAAAACATCAAAAACTTGCCGCAAAGGATTGAACGACCGGGGGTCAGTCAAACCGCAATAAAAAGAAGGCCCCGAATCAAAGTGAAATCCCCGGCGCGAAAAGCTGTGGGCTGCCCCGCCCGCTATGATGTGGCTCTCGCAGACGAGAACCCGCTTGCCGTAGCGGGCTAGCATCGAGCCTGCGACTAAGCCCCCAATACCGCTGCCAATTACGATCGCATCAAAGTCTTGCATTTATCAAATGTGGTATAATTGTATTATTTCTTGCTGAGTGTTGACAGGGTATTTTTATGGGAGGAAAACTATGAAAGCTTTATCTATTTTAGATGAAGTTGTTCGCGAATTAGAACAAGACGTGAATCTCTCGCGCATTAAAAAAATAATATTTTTTGCTTGTAAAGAGTTGTGGGAAAACGACCCCGCCCAACTCGCCAGCGCCGATGTAAGGATTTTAATCGAAGAACTGTGCGCCAAATACAGCAGGTTAGAAGATATTGAAGCTGTTTTAAATAGTATAGTCTCTAAGGTTAATAAAAAAACCGAGTATGCTTTAGTAGCAGACCTCATAGTCTGTCAACTTAGCAGGCTGTATGAATTTGAAGACTTCACCAAATTAGAAATAAACATATCTAGTTTTGGCGGTCAGGAAGCTCCCGCATTTGACGATCACTTTAGTTCGGAAATACCCAGCAGCGAAGAAAGGACAAGAAACCCCGGCCCTTTATTTGATGTCAGACAAAAAATTTTGCAGCAAACAAATCCGCTGAGGGCGAAAATCCTAATTTTTTCGAGTCTTTATCACGAGTTCACTTTTAGCGATCGCGACTGGCTACTGCTGAAAACTCAAGAACTTGACACTCTGCTGCGACAACTGTTTAATGTCTGTGGCAGCCTAGCCGAACTGGAATCTCATTTATACAGAACTGCTAGCAATCTCGACAACAGAGATGAAAACGATCAAGCTGCGAGCGTAATCATCAAAGCGATGAATCCTTGTTACGCAAAAATGCAACAGGAAGAATCCTATGAAGCCGAATCTTCGGCTAGTGAAGATTACGATCAGACACATTTAAACAACAGTGTTTATGAAGAGAGCGAGATGGTGGACAGGCGCACCGATTATTTTGATCCAGGCGAGATTACTCACATCCTTCAAGCTGCTCCACCTCACTATCATTATGACCCCCAGAAGAGTTACTTAGTGCCGGACACGGCAGAAAATCTACAGTTTAAAGAACCCGAAACCAGCAATAATTATGCTACCGAGTTCAGACCGGAAATCGTAGAAACCTTCCCCGTTGCAGAAATGCCGACTATTATCGAAATTTTAGAACCGGCGGCTCCTGTTATTATAAATATTAGCGATTCCATCAAACGAAAGTTGGGATTGGAAGAAGAAATGACAGAATTAGTCAGTCAAAGTGCTAACTCCGCAACGGCGCAAATAGAAAATATATTCACCCAGTTAGAAGCTGCTTTGAACGGAAAAATTTCTACGGGAAGTGTAGAGGAGCGTTTGTACTGGAAATATAAAAATCTCCGAGAGTATGTAGGAAAAGTTCAGAAGTTTACCGATAAATTGCTGGAAATTTTGAGCGAATTGGAGTCAAAAGAAAGCGGGAAATATCCTTCTGAAAGCACAGAAAACTTGGTTGACAATATTTCAGACATCCCGCAGGAAAACTCGAGCCATAAAGCAAATCAGTATCAGCTTCTGGAAATGGCAAAACAAGGCAAACCAAAGGCGATCGCCCAATTGATTAATCAATTGCTACAGCCTAAAGGAATTGCTGCTACAGTAGGATTTAAAGACGGTTGGCTCCATGTGATTCTGGAGTCGGCTGAAGTACCAAACCAACAGGCTACAGCTACCTACATTCACAAAAAACTGTGTACTTTAAAATCCAAATATCTTACTCATGTGAAAATTCACGGGCGACAGTTAGGCAACAAAACAGTCTTTTGGACTCAAGAATTTGTCAATCAAACTCATTAAACGCTCGACTCAAGTCTGGGGTGACACAAACGGGAGCATCTCATATTTGTAAAAATACTTCTTCTGGCTCCTTCCTTCTTCTGGCTCCTTCCTTCTTCCTCTTTCCTTCTTCCTCTTTCCTTCTGCCTCCTGCCTCCTGCCTCCTGCCTCAAAACTCCAATTTCTAGCGGAGGGCTGCAAAGGTGAGATGCTCCCGACACAAACTAAGTCGGCCTGCGTCAACTGAAATTCAAGAAATTTCATCAAATTTCTCAGACTCAAGTCTGGCGCTACACAAACTAAGTCCGCCTGCGCGAACAGAAATTTAAGCAGCCTAGAAATAGCAGATTGTACCTAATTAACAACAAAAAAATATGAATGCCAGCGAAATTTTAAGGCGATATACATCAGGAGAACTAGATTTTCAAGGTATGAATCTCAGAGGGGTATACCTGAGCGGTGCCGATTTAATTGGCGTCAATTTAAGTAATGCTGACCTCTGGGGTGCAAACTTAGCGATGTCGTACCTGAGCAGAATTAACCTTCAGCGCGCAAATTTAACTAATGCAAAGCTGTGCGGTGCTAACTTAAATCAAGCGAACTTGAGCGGAGCAAATTTGTCTGATGCAGACTTCCACGGAGCGACTTTGCAAGGTGCAGACTTTCGCAAAGCCAACATCTCTTTGGCAGTTTTTATTGATGCAAATTTGAGCGATGCAGATATGCGAGGTGTGAATTTGCAAGGTGCCGATTTGCGCGGGGCGTGCTTGCGGGGTGCAAATTTGCGGAAGGAGGTGCGGATTTTTGAGGGTGCAAATTTGCGGGGTACAAATTTGCAAGGTGCCGATTTGCGGGGCGTCAATTTGCAAGGTGCCGATTTGACTAAAGCTAATCTCAGTCACGCGAATTTGACAGAAGCATCTCTGGGGGAAGCAAATCTGACTCAGGCGAATTTGAGCGAAGCTATTTTAGATGGCATATTTTTGACTGAAGCAACTTTGGTAGAAACAAATTTTTCTTGGGCTGTAATGACAAATGCTAAGTTGGAAAGAGCTGTGTTAATTGATGCTGAATTTGCTGGCGCTAACTTGCGGGGTGCATTTCTTCCTGATGTTAAGTTGAGCAATGCTAATTTAGTTATGGCTGACTTGAGTCGCGCTAATTTGGTGCGGGCTGATTTGAGTCGAGCTAATTTGAATCAGGCAAATTTGAGTGAAGCTGATCTGACTGATGCTTACCTGGCTAGAACAGATTTTCGGGAGGCAATTTTGCACCGCACAAATTTGATTAGGGCAGATTTGAGCACTGCTAATTTAACGGGTGCTCAGTGGCGCGGTACAATTATGCCGAATGGAGAAATCCACGGATAATTACTTGTACTAGCAATTTAACGCTGTCGGCAAAATAGTTAATTTAATAGTTAAGGAAATTTCATATATTTAAACAAAATAGGACTAGGCTGTGTTAAATCCCGGAAAAATTTTACAAGAACGTTATCAATTGCAACAGCGTTTAGGACGCACAGCGGCCGGTCATCAAACTTGGCTAGCAGTAGATTTAGAGTCTCAAGAACAGGTGACGCTGAAAATGTTAGCTTTTAGCCCGGAAATGCAGTGGGAAGAACTCAAGCTTTTTGAAAGAGAAGCACAAGTTTTGCAGGCGCTAAATCATCCCCGCATTCCTTGCTATCGAGATTATTTTTCCCTGGAGCGGGAAGCCGGAGCAGGATTCCCTTGGTTTGGGTTAGTGCAAGATTATATTCCGGGGTTTTCGCTTCAGGACTTTTTAGAAAATGGTCAGCATTTTTCAGAAAAACAAGTACGAAAAATTGCCACTGAAGTGCTAGAAATTTTAATTTATTTGCATGAATTGAGTCCCCCGGTTTTGCACCGAGATATTAAGCCGAGTAATTTAATTTTGGGGGAAAATCAGCAGGTTTATCTAGTAGATTTTGGTGCGGTACAAGCTCAAGCGGCGGTGACAGGTGTAACGTTTACAGTGGTAGGAACGAGTGGCTATGCACCCTTAGAACAGTTTTGGGGGCGGGCGGTGGCGGCTTCGGATTTGTATGCTTTGGGAGCTACTTTAATTCATTTGTTAACGGGGGTGACTCCTGCGGATTTGCCACAGAAAGATTCTCGGATTCAGTTTAGCGATCGCGTGAGTGTGAGTCCTAGTTTGGTAAGCTGGATTGAGAAGATGACGGAAATCGCGTTAGAAAAGCGTTTCAGCGAGGCTAGAGAGGCTTTAGCAGCTTTGAAATCGGGAAACATACAAGGGGCTAATCTTCAAATTGAGACTGTGAGGAAAATTGCTAAACCGCGTCACAGTCGCATT
The DNA here is from genome assembly GCF_036705405.1 of Microcoleus sp. B13-B6. Taxonomy (NCBI): domain Bacteria; kingdom Bacillati; phylum Cyanobacteriota; class Cyanophyceae; order Oscillatoriales; family Microcoleaceae; genus Microcoleus; species Microcoleus sp. B13-B6. The sequence goes on along the minus strand of NZ_JAUBUJ010000001.1, from coordinate 609 downwards.
CAAGTTAGCAAATCAGCGACCGAGTTAAAGATTAAAATTCCGTCTCGTTTAGTCAGAAAGCCTTTTTCAGGTGCTTTTATAGGAATATTAACTATACTGCTATCTTGGCCGATAGTCTTAGCATATTTGCAAGTAAATGTGACTATGGGATTAGGATTTTTTCCGCTTATAGCAAGTATCTTAGTTAAGATTTTGGGCAATGGTACTAAAATTACCTTTAACCGGAACTACTTTAAACTGGAACATCAGATATTTGGTTGGAGTTATTTAGGACAAAGGGGGGAAGTTTCTGAGATTTTGGGTGCTTTTCTATACAATACTTATCAGGGAAATGAAATCAGGATTCGTTCAGGTAACGAGAGGGGAACTTACTTTTATACTTTAGCAACAAATTTGAAAGAGGTTGAGGCGGCTTGGTTAGCGCAAGAAATTCAAGATTGGTTAAATTTAAGATAAATTTTTGTAGGGCGAAGCCTTGGTGATTTTTTTTTGTATAATAGACATTTCCCAACTCAAAATGGGTGACGCGCTCACTTAGGATCGCGAATTAAATAACTTACAATTTTAATTGTTATTGTGGGATGGGCGTCCCGCCCGTCCAAAAAGGAC
>NZ_JAUBUJ010000078.1:0-42358 GCF_036705405.1 Microcoleus sp. B13-B6 | reverse complement strand
AATTAATAATTAAATGGGGTCGCAAAATCAAAAATAAGGGTAATGATTGTATCACAGTTTAAATGTGCAACAGCTTAGGACACAGCAATGCCCATAGGTGTCAACTTAAGTACAACCCATAGTCCGGCAAGGGTTGAAACCCCTGCCTCAAAGCGAAAGTCCTCTCAAGAGGACTCAGAAGAAGAATTTTTAAACTCATCAGTCCTCTTTCAGAGGACTTTAGCTATTAGACAGGGAATTCATTCCCTGGCGGACTGGCGGACTGGCGAGAGGACTGGCGGACTCACAGCTTAAGTTGACACTCCTTGGGCTCTTGGAGTGTCCCTACGGGGATTTATCTGGGGTGTACTTTATAAACGTGAAATCTGCTGTATTACATCTTCCGCTGAAATTCCTCAAGCACATCCATCAACTGAACTTGACACTGCATCGGAATCAAATCTGCCAGTGGCACTTCCCGCTTGCCGCCCCCCAACTTGACTGGAATTCCTTGCAAAACTTGTCCAACTTTGTCAGCATCTAAATCGCCATCTTCCAGCATCGAATAAAGTTGTTGGGCAACAACTGTATGCAGGTGGGCATCATTAAGATACAAATGCCACTTGGCAATGTCAATGTAGACATTTTCGCCGATTTCGGCTGCTAAGGATTCGATCGCCTGTGTAGTATTAGCCATATCAAAAAAGCCGAAAGTTATTTGTTATCAATCAAAAGACTTAACAAATCGCCCACCACTGCCTTCACCCAGAATCTTTGGTGAGGGGCGAATAATCGGCGATCGCAAAATGGTAAATCGCGTGGGCCAAAACTACTAGAGCCCATCCACCCGTTACCGAAATTGCCCAAGGCCAATCAGCCTTTTGCAAATTGTGAACAAACCACAAACCAGAATTGGTAGCAGAAAAAAGACCGACGTGGATAGCAAAATTCATCCGGTCATCTAAACGGCGGTACTCTGGATCGTTGCGATCGGGTTTGCGGGGCCAACGAGGAGGCATAGTTTTTCACTTAATGTTAGTAGTTCTCTGCCTATTTTAATCTTAAGTGCAGCTTTTTGAATTCTACATCCCTCTCAAGGCAGAAAATTTATGCCTCTAAATTTTCATAGTCCCCTGACTTGCCGCCGCTTTTACTCACCAGGCGAATCGACTCAATGGCGATCGACTTTTCCAATCCTTTCGCCATATCATACAAAGTCAGCGCCGCCACCGAAACCGCCGTCAGCGCCTCCATTTCCACCCCTGTTTCCGCCTTAATTTTCACCGTCGCCCGAATTTGATACCCCGGCAACGCAGCATCCGCTATCACCTGCACCTCCACGCTACTCAGCGGCAGAGGGTGACACAGAGGAATCAAATGTGCAGTCTGTTTCGCCGCCATAATTCCAGCCAGCCTTGCAGTGCCCAACACATCACCTTTCGGCGCATTCCCCGCCTCAATCGCCGCAAACGTCTCCGGCAGCATCCGCACCCGGCCAGCAGCCACAGCTTGCCGCACAGTGGGCACCTTCGCCGAAACGTCCACCATTTGGGCTTCCCCGCTGTTGTCGAGGTGAGTTAGCTGTGCCACATCGGGCAATTTAGAAAAAGTTTGCGAAAGGTCTTGCATTTTTTTGGTAATGGTGTTACTGTTAGATTCTGTGAGAAAAGAACTTAATCAATTTTAGATTAAATCTGAACTCAACAGGGGCTTGTAGCTTAGTTGGATAGAGTGCATGGCTACGAACCATGAGGTCGGGGGTTCGAATCCCTCCAAGCCCATTGACAAACGTTATAAGCTGTGAGTTCTGAGTTTTGACTTCTGAGTTTTGAATTAAGAAATTAATTCAGCTCACGATTTAAAACTCAGAACTTTTTTAATTTGTACCTTTTACAGAAAACTCACTCTTTGTGGAACAGGCATCTTGCCTGTTTTTCAGAATGCTGCGCGGGAACAAAAACCCGGTTTCTGCCTCAATATCTGTCGCATAGATTCAGAATTTTTGGGAGAAACCGGGTATTTTGGTAAGTCCCCTGATTGCCTCTTCCTTCTTGCTTCTGTTATAAGCTGTTCTACATTTAAACTGTGTGTCAAAAATCAATAAAACTCTTGTGGGACGGGCTTCTAGCCTGTCCAGATTTTCCAATTTAAATGCGTAACAGCTTATCATCGATTCAAAGCATAAACATCTTTGCCTCGACCGATCGCAAATTTCATCGAATTAGACAAGCCCTTGCTAGACTGAGTAATAAAAACCAGCAAAGCCAAACCAGCGAGTCCAGCCGCAAAACCAAACATATTTCTGTAGCCAACTTGTTCAGCCACAAAGCCTAAAGTCGGCCCCGCAATCGCAATACCCAAATCAAATCCGCCAATACAAAGCGAAAACAAGCGGCCCCTTTCATGAGGTTCGCACCTGTCCGACATCAGCGTTACCATCATCGGCAAAACCGTACCGCCCGCGCAACCTTCAACCAAAGCTGCTATTAAAAAAGCACTGCTGTTGTTAGCAAAATACAACAATAGCATAGATACGGCATAACAGATTAAGCCGCCAGAAATAAACAAGCCGCGGCCGTATTTGTCCGAAGCCCTTCCCGTGACCAACCGTATGCCGAAACTGGCGATAGCCGCCGTAGAATAAAATAATCCCGGATTCAAATTAGCCTTAGTTTCTTGGATAAACAAAGGCATAAAAGTGCTCAAAGTTCCAAATACTAAACCAACCACCAATAACACTAAAGCCGGAATCCGCACTCTCGGATTCCACAGCATTTCCCAGTATTTTTGGCTATTTTTGTCCTCCGCTAGCGAGCCCGATTTGGTTAAATCTGCAAAATTAGGTTCCGCAATTTGGCAGGTAAAAAATACCGCCGTTGCAGCGAAAGCCACCGACATCGCAAACAAAGGAGTATAACCAACCCAAGCTTGCACAAATCCGCCAATAGCCGGCCCAACTGCTAGACCAATAGGATTCACCAAGCTCATGTTACCGATTAATTCGCCCCGCTTTCCTGGCGGCGACAAATCTGTTACCAAAGCGCTGTAAGCTGTAGTAAAAGCGGCGATACTAATGCCGTGAAAAACGCGAATAAGTAAGAGTAAGGGGATAGATTGAGCTAACAGGTAGCCCAAAGGGGCGATCGCAGCAACTGACGCACCTAGAAGCAAAACTTGTTTTCGCCCCCTGCTGTCGGCTATTTTGCCCAATTGTGGCCTCGATAGCAAAAGTCCGATCGCAAATGCACCCATCACAAAACCAATTTGCTGTTTTGTGCCGCCCACATATTGAACGTACAACGGCAAAGTTGGCAGTAGCGAAGCCAAACTCGACCAGAATAGCAGGCCTGCGGTGAATAAAATCAGTAAGCTGCGTCTGGGTTGGGGATCGATTTCCCTAAAAATATTCAAGATGCTAATTCCCTTTAAATCTTCCGAGTGCACTCAAAGTAAGTTCGAGTGTCTCTATCATTGTGTTACAAATCCTTAAGATTTGCACCAAAAAAGTTGAAATTCGACTCACTGTCAACTGTCAACTGTCAACTGTCAACTGTCAACTGTCAACATTCTTACCAATCAACCTCAGCCCTTTCCTCCACCACCCGTTCATAAACCCACTGGGTTTCTATCGCCAACTTAGGCCAACTAAACCGGCGTTCCAAATCCTGATAAGCATTGTCAACCAACCACTGCGCGTAACCCGGATTTTTCAAAACCTCCAAAATTCCCCAGGCCAAAGAATCCCGATTGTTTGCCTCAGTAACAACGCCAGTTTTAGTGTGCAGCACCACCTCTGGAAGTCCGCCCGCATCCGAAACCACCACAGGCACTCTTGCAGCAAAGCTTTCTAACGCTACAATCCCAAAAGGTTCGTAAAGACTGGGGAAAACCGCGCAGTCAGCCACCGTCTGGAATTTGTCGAGATGTTCCTCAAACATGAAGCCTGTAAAATAACACTTATTCCAAATTCCTAAATGCCAAGCCAACTGTTTTAGATGGTCTGTATTGCCGCCGCCAACAATTACAATTTTCGCTTCCCCCCCCATTTCCCAAATTACTTTAGGTGCAGCATTTAGAAATACAGCAATGCCTTTTTCGGAGCTAATTCTTCCTACATAATATACTATTTTTTCGTCGTCTGTCGCAAACTGTCGGCGGAAGTTCATCGCGTCAAATTCGTGCCAGCGCGGTTTTTTCTCCGACCTAATTCCGTTGTAAATTACCTCTATTTTGTTCCACGGAGTCGATAGTACCCGTTCGGCTTCCCGCCGCATATAATCACTGCAAACAATTAGTCGCCAAGCATTGTAAGCGAGGTCGTTTTCCTTGGCATTAATGTAGCGCTGCCCTTCATTGTGGATGCCGTTGAAGCGCCCGTATTCGGTGGCGTGGATGGTGGCAATTAGCGGTACTTTAAAGGTATGCTTGAGGGCGATCGCCGCATCTCCCACTAACCAATCGTGAGCGTGGATGATATCAAAGGGGCCTTCCTCAAGCATCAGTTTCCCGCCTTGGTGGCCCATGCTTTGGTTGAGGTTCGCCACCCAGTGAAAAAAGTCCCTGGCGTGCCCCACCACCACCCGATGCACACGTATTCCTTCTACCACTTCGTACATCGGTGCGTGGCCGAACTCTACTGTAATTAAGTGAATTTCGTGTCCCAGCTTCACCAATTCTGGATATAGTTCCGATACGTGGCGGGCGATACCGCCTACGATTCTGGGAGGAAACTCCCATGCCAATACCAAAATTTTCATCTTTCTCCCCTCCAAAGCTTTTATATATCTTAATGTTTAGGATTAACAGACTTATTGTATAATTATCAACCTTAATTTTGAGTTGAACGCAAGTTGATGCCCAATGCCTGACTTTTGGCAGCAACAAAGACAGAAAATCATGCCTCAACCGGGTTTTTGCATGAAATTGCTCGATCGCCATTACCTGAAAAAAACAGGTTTCCTCAAGATTTGAGCCACTGAGGGCAGCAATGGCGATCGTGGCTACCAGCTTACCCTTTCTTCAAAATCGGCTCCAATTCGCCGCGAAAACGGGTCCAAGCAGCAGCCGATGCAGAATTAGAAACAGCACCCTGACGCATCAAAATCGCACCGTCTTCAAAGCCAACAATTCCGTACTCTCCAGATTTGGACATTCGATCGATCGCCGGTACGATCTCCCGCAACTGTCCCCGTTCCGTGCGAAACGCAGCCTGATACTGCTGCAACTGCCAGAGATCGGCAATTACATATTGCATCTTCACTGCCTGCCCCGCATCATTGCGGAGTTCCAACATCGGAAACCTGAGAATTTCCCGCCTGCTTGACAAAATCGGCACAATAGTATTCGTCGCTGCCACGCTAGCATCAGCAGGAATTTGAGCCAATAGCGGCCGCACTTGCAAAACGTGCTGCCATTGTCTGACGAGAGGAACCTGCACCCAAGGATCGATCGCATCGGGCAAAATCAAAGAAAAAGTCCGATTTGGGTTAGAAGTGAAGGTAAAAAATAGCGACAAGCAGATGCAAAACGCCCAAAAGCGGCGAAACTTTGAAGAAGAAGGCAGAGGAAATAAAGCAGAAGGAAAACGCAAAAACATTCTTTCCTCTCTCACCATTCTATCTTCTTCCTTTTGACGCTGGGCCCACCACAGAATCGCCCCATAAAAAAGCCCGGGAACCACAGTCATCGCATAGCGAATATTAATCGCCAGCACCGACTCTCCTTTCGCTAAAAATAGCTTCAGCAGCGGAAATCCAGCTATCATCCAAGACGCAGGCGCGAAAGCTGGAACCAAAGCTAATGGCAACCACTGGCCAAGGAGGTATCTAATCTTAGCAAAAAACGGCGTAAATAATTGAGCCACCAACCGTCCGGGATTGCTCACCATTCCCCAAATAATTTCTAGAGTAGAAGCTTCATCTCCCTCGGCATATTGACCGAAGCGCTCCATCATAAACCGCTGGGATATATCAGCAGAAAACAAAGGCATAATCAGATTGGTCAGGACGATCATATAACCAAAACTGAGTATGCAGACAGCCAAACCAGTCCGAGGGTAGCGTCGGCTCAAAATCAGGTAAACTCCGACGCCAAATAAAACAACTCCCCCATCTTCTCGCACGGCCAAAATTAAAGTGGCCAGAATCCCAAACAGCGGCCACCAGCGCTTCTCCATCGCCAGCAGCAAGCCAAAGACATACAGCGGCATTTGACAAATATCGTGAAAATTGCCCATAGTCGGGCCGATGACCGCGTTAGCGCAGTAATAGCTCACAACAATTGTCGCCGACAGCCTCGGTTCCAGATAGTGTCTGGCGAGAGCATAGAGCACTCCTCCCGCCGCCGTAATTAAAGTCACTTGCAACACAGTCAAAGTGACGGGCGAGGGAAACAGCGAGTAAATTGGCAGCCACAGCATCAGCGCCGGGGTGAAATGCTGCCCCAACCGGTAGTAAGATACCTCCGGGAGCTGGTTTTGGTGAACCACATTAGTGGACAACGCCGAAGAGAGGGAACTCTCAAACAACTGACCCCGAGTGCCATTCCAAAAAAGTTGATTGAAAATGCCTTGGTCGTAAGTAGCGTAAAAGCTGTAGTAGCGGTGCAGCGTCAGCAACAGGCACAGCACAAAAAAGGCGGCCGCCACTTGAACCACCACCCGCAGCGACTCATTTTTCTTCCATCTCAAAAATATCATCTGCCCGCTTGTAATGAAATTATCGGACAATAGCATAAATCTAAAGTAAGTATTAAATTAAAGTAGAAGTGAAATAACTCGGCTCGGCAATGCTCAATTATTTTCACCCGATCGAAAAGCTCAACAGCGTCCATCCAACACCAGACAGCAGCGATACCGACGGTTCTCCCGAACAGCCGGCCCATTCCGCACCGCTTTTACAGCTTTTGCTGTTTGTAGACAAGCGTCCCTCTTCCAGGGAACAGACCAGACACATCCGCAAGTCCCTAAAGGATTTGAAGGCAGAGTGGGACTTTGAGCTTCAAATCATCGATGTAGGAGAACAGCCCGATTTAGCCGAACACTTTAAACTTGTAGCCACTCCCTCGCTGCTCAAAATTCATCCAGATCCGCGACAAACTCTCGCCGGCAGCAATTTAATCGCCCAACTCGAACACTGGTGGCCCCGGTGGAAGCGTTCTGTAGAAGAATACGCAGCTCAGCAACAGTCGGCCCCAGCTATTCCTGGAACCCTGACTGACTCAAAACCCATCTATTCCGTTGCTTGCGCGGCCGAACTTGTGCAGCTTTCCGATGAAGTTTTTCGCCTCAAACAGGAAAAAGAACACCTGCAAGAGCAGTTGCAGTTGAAAGACCGGATTATTGCGATGCTAGCTCACGACTTGCGTAATCCCTTGACAGCCGCATCTTTGGCTTTGGAGACTTTGGAGTCAAGTCAGAAGGTGAAAGAGGGGGAAAAGTCGCGTTTGACACCGAGTCTGGCGGCTCATTTGATGAAACAAGCCCGCCGCCAAATCCGAATTGTCGATCGTATGATTACAGATATCCTGCAAGCAGCCCGGGGTACAAACGCTCAACTTCACATTGAACCAAAAAGAATCGAACTGGGGGCGATTTGTCAAGATGTAATCCTGCAGTTTCAAGACAAATTTCAGGCGAAAAGTCTGAACATAGAAACAGACATTCCCGCAGATTTGCCCTTGGTTTATGCCGATCCCGATCGCATCAAACAAGTCATAGTCAACCTGCTGGACAACGCCAGCAAGTACACGCCCGACCAAGGAACTGTTAATCTTTCAATTCTCCACCGCACCGCTTACAAAGTTCAAGTCAGCATTTGCAACAGCGGCCCGGGAATTCCTGAAGAAGATTGCGCGAGCATTTTTGAAGACAGCTTTCGCTTGCAGCGAGATAAATCAACAGACGGTTACGGCATTGGACTGTCTCTGTGTCAAGGCATCATCCGCGCCCACTACGGTCAAATTTGGGTAGACTCTGTACCCGATAGAGGCAGTTGTTTTCACTTTACTCTGCCCGTCCAAAAATAAAAGTTAGCTGTCAGTTGTCAGTTGTCAGTTGTCAGTTGTCCGTTGTCAGTTGTCAGTTGTCAGTTGTCAGTTGTCAGTTGTCCGTTGTCAGTTGTCAGTTGTCAGTTGTCAGTTGTCCGTTGTCAGTTGTCAGTTGTCAGTTGTCAGTTGTCAGTTGTCCGTTGTCAGTTGTCAGTTGTCAGTTGTCCGTTGTCAGTTGTCCGTTGTCCGTTGTCAGTTGTCAGTTGTCCGTTGTCAGTTGTCAGTTGTCCGTTGTCCGTTGTCAGTTGTCCGTTGTCAGTTGTCCGTTGTCCGTTGTCCGTTGTCAGTTGTCCGTTGTCAGTTGCAACCGAATTTGATATTACAGCAACCGCGCCCGACGGTTAGGACGTTCTTAATTCCTAAAACCCTTGCGGAAGATTGCTTATTGCTTCTTATTTCTGGTATACAGCTCAAATTTTCCGCAGTGCAGCAATAATCTGTGCGTTTGCCTTGGGAAAAGTAAATTGGTCAATTTCATCGAGTGTCACCCAGCGAATTTCATCGCACTCGATCGTTTGCGGTTCCCCGCTGACGTGGCGGCAGTGGTGCACGTATAGTCTAACTGTAAATTTAGTGTAGTCGTGGTCAATTGTAATCAAGCGATCGCCAACTTCTACGACAATCCCCAACTCCTCCATAATTTCCCGTTTTATGCAAGCTTCGATCGTTTCCCCCGGCTCTATTTTACCGCCCGGAAACTCCCAGAAACCCCCGTGCAGTCCATGTTGTCGGCGCTTGTCAATCAAAATTTGTTGGCGATCGTTCCAGATTGCAGCAACGCCGATAACTTTGTGGGCAACAGGAGAAACAGACATATTAATTAGGAATGGGGAATGGGGAATGGGGAATTGGGAATGTAAGAATAATATCAATAATTATTCAATTATTTAATCTAAAATCAACCCTCTAAAATCTAAAATCTAAAATCTAAAATCTAAAATATTAAGCCCCCATCTTGCGAGGGGGGGCTTGACACTTGGCTCACTTAAATGTTAAGAATCTACTAATCATCCGAGCCATGTCTCTCACTGGCTTGTATCGACTTTTCAAAAGTCATTCGCTGTTCGGCATTTTTCAGAAAATAACCGCTAATCATAGCCGAGGCGAGCAATCTACCCAAATGTTCGCGACTGGTAGTGACTGTCACCCCGAAGTGTTCCGAAGGCAAATTCCCCAATAGTCCAACAATATTTCGTTCCATTACTTGAAACACTTCGTGAGAAGTCGGCTTAGACAACTGAGAAACTGTGTCGGGAGCCATTGACTGCACGTATTGCCATAATAAGTTGGCATTTTCTCCGTCTTCTTCAAAGAATTCTGGGGATTTATTAGATGAGTTGCTCACGAGTACCTCCGTTTCAGAAACAGCTTGTTATGTTAGACGCGGGCGGTTAAATTAAATAACCCTTATCTGATGGCTGCTGATCTTTATTACTAAGTAATTACTAATGTAGCAGGACAGTCATAGCAACCAAGTGGGCACAACCGAATTAAAAGCGGCGGTTTTTACGATTTTAGATTGGGGATTGCAAGTGGGGGGGACCCGATCGCCAATCCCCAATCTAGCTAGCTGGCTAGATAATCGTTGATATCTTGCTTGCGCTTGCGGAGTTTGGTCAAAGCTTCCCGTTCTATTTGCCGCACTCGTTCCCGACTGATGTTGAGACGATCGCCTATTTTGGCCAAAGTTAGGGTTTGCCCGTCTTCTAAACCGAACCGCAACGCGAGCACTTCTCGCTGTTGCTGAGTCAGTTCCGCCATTAGGTGGTCTAAGTCAGTCCGCAGGGAAGATTGCAGGGCAAAATCTTCCGGGGTAGTACCCGTATCTTCCAACAAATCGCCCAACTCTGTATCTTGATTGTCTCCCACGCGCAAGTCCAGGGAAAGTGGCAGGCGCGCCCGATCGAGATATTCGCGAATCTGTTTGGGAGTCAATTCTAGCTCTGATGCCAATTCAGCAGCCGTGGCCGCGCGGCCGAGCTGTTGAGCAAGTTGGCGCTGAGCCTTTTTAATTTTGTTGAGCTTTTCGGTGATGTGGATCGGCAAGCGGATGGTGCGGCCTTTTTCGGCGATCGCCCGAGTAATTGCCTGACGAATCCACCAATAAGCATAAGTAGAAAATCTGTAGCCCTTAGTCGGGTCAAATTTTTCTACTCCCCGCTGCATCCCGATCGTGCCTTCCTGAATTAGATCCAGTAAATCTACGTTGCGCTTGATATATTTTTTGGCAACAGAGACTACCAGGCGGAGATTCGCTTCCACCATTTGGCGCTTTGCCCTTTCCCCCTGCTCGATCGTCCGCTGCAACTGTGCCTCAGACAGCCCAACTGCCTGTGCCCATTCAGCCGCCGTCGGGTCGCGGCCTAACTCTTCGGCTAAAATATTTTTCTCCTGATGCAGTGCGGTTGAGCGCTGTACCTGTTTCCCGTAGAGTATTTCTTGCTCATGGGTCAACAAGGGAACGCGGCCGATTTCCCGCAAGTAAGCGCGAACAGAATCTGTATCTGAGGACTTAAGAGTTTTCATGAGCTTTTCCCGCTGAGGATCTGTGCCTCTAAAGGTTTGCGGTAGTCGCAAACCCCTAGCTTTAGCTGGGAAGGAAAGCGGGCGGGGACTTGCGCTTTCCTTCCTTTTAAAGAGGCTTAATTTTATGGTAGCTAGCTACTACTCCCAGTCAGCACCGTCTCAGGTTAGGTTTTGGTTGGGGCGAGCACAATACTACGTTATGTTAAGAATCTTAACATTTGTGAGAGCACTTGACTACACTTCTTCATATTTATTTCATGCCAGCCTGGACTGTTGATACGAGAGCAATTGCTTTCCTGGCTTTACAGTTTGCATCAATATAAACAAAATCGGCCAAATCTCAGAGGGGGAGAGGGGCACAGGGGGATATGGGGCACGGCTGTTTCATTATCTTGTAGGGGCTGCCCCCCGTGGCTGCCCTGAATATGAAGTTACAGATATTGATGAACCCGCCCCAACAGATAATGACTAATGACTCATGACTAATAACTAATGACCGAAAACATCCAGGAGACAAGCCCCCGGATTCATCCGTCCAGAAATAAAAAACCTGTATCGGATAAACTGGCCCCCGAATTTATCCGTGGGCTCAATGCTTCAATCTAAAATCTAAAATCTAAAATCTAAAATCGATTGACTTCTTTGCCGTTGAGCTTCGTACAAGATGAGGGCTGCGGCGATCGACACATTTAAAGATTCTACGCCACGACTCAGGGGAATTTGGATTTGTCGATCGGCCAAACTCCTCAATTCTTCCGACAAACCAGAGCCTTCGTTGCCCAAAACTATCAGAGTGGGCACTCGCAAATCTACTTCCCAATAACTTAAACTTGCCCCGGCGACGGTTGCTAAAATTTGCATTCCTCCATTTTTATACGCAGAGACTTCGGCGGTTAAATCTGGACTGACTGCCATTGGCAGCTTAAACCAAGCTCCTGCTGAGGCGCGGAGCACTTTGGGATGGTCTAAATCGGCGCACTCAGCGCTCAGCAGCAAACCGTCGGCATTAGCAGCCGCAGCCGTGCGGACGATCGCCCCCAAGTTGCCGGGATCTTGGATTGTTTCTAGGGCTATTCCTAAAGTTGACAATTTTGCGGGATCTGTTGCGGTGCGGGGTGCGGTGGCGACAATGCCGTCGGGTTGGACTGTAGTGGCGATCGACTCTAACACTTTTGCACTTACTAATTCTGTGCGATCGGCTAAATTACCAACTTGCTGCCAAAGTTCCCCGTGCTGATCCAGCCATTCGGGAGTGCAGCAAACCGTTGCTAGCGGGTATTTGGCAGCGCAAGCTTCTTCGAGCAAGTGCGTCCCTTCGAGTAAAAATAATTGTTGTTCCCTGCGTCCCTTCGAGCTGTGCAGCTTGCGAATTTCTTTAACTAGGGGGTTTTGAATACTTGTCAGCATTGTTTAATTCAGCAGAGCGAATGGGGTTATTGCCGGTATCGGGTTAACCCCAAACTTCCTTCTGCCTTGGGAATGCGGAACCCGGGACTTGAACCCGGAAGGCTTGCACCACATGAACCTGAATCATGCGCGTCTACCAATTCCGCCAGTTCCGCATCGGTCACGAATTACTACTCTGCCATATGTTCGCGAATATGTCAAGTGTTTTGGGGAATTTATTTTTTTTCTGGGCTGCGAGTAATAGGGAGAACTTTGAGATCCCCCCTATCCACCCTGCTTAATTAAGGGGGGCTAGGGGGATCTCCAAATTAATATTACACCTTTTTTGAAGCCCTTCTTTTCCACCACAAACCCATTCCAGCAGCCACAAATGTACCAACAGCAGTCATCGGTTCCGGTACAGGTTCATACTCATAAATTGCACTAACTGTAGTGTTAGCCACAACCTTACCCCCAAAACTACCTCTAGCCGGACTCCCCAGAATTTGAGTCAAACCAGTTGTCGCCACGCCTGCAGTAAAAGTATCACCATCGCAGCCAGTTAAAGCACTTAAAAACTGCGGCAAATCATAACTCTTCGACACAGTACCAGAAGCCGAACCGCTAACACTTCCCGTACCGCCACTAGCAATCCTCGTTTCCGGCGGGCTCGCTAACACACTTAAAGTCAAATTAGGGTCAACTTTCAACAGCGGAATATTCACAGCAATACTTGCATTAGTCGCCGCCGTCCCCATAAAATCTCCCGTCAAAGGAGTAATGCTAACACTGTTATTAACAGTAGATTTAACCGTAACATAAGCCCTTAATAGTGTTCCTAACAGCGAATTAAACTTGGGTAAAACTACATTCGTGCTGCTATTTAACGGCTGCGAACCCAAATTCACAGTGTAAGTTTGAGTAAGAGTTGCCGCTTGTGCAGAAAAACATTGACTGACAACTGCAAAACTCAAACTTCCGCTAACAATTCCCAACTTTTGAAAAACATTCATTTCGATAAACTCCTACAATAATAAAGTTGCATTTTGTGGCACGGGCGTCTCGCCCGTTAGGTTAATCGTGGCACGGGCGTCCCGCCGGTGATTAATCTGCGGTTAAAAACTCCAAACCCGCAAAACCCAATTACCCAGCAAGGACGCTAGATAACTCAAAACCCAAACAGTATAAAGTATACTCAAAGGCGCGTAAGCCGCCAAAATCCATTGCGTTTCCGCTGCTTCCTCCATCTCCTCCCTCCGCAACAAATCCACATAAAAATCAAACGACCTTTGTCGCAGATTGTTAATGCCAGTTCCAGCTACTAACAAATAATAACCGTCAAATCTATTCAACGGATTTAAATTAATTGCCACTGTCAGCAAGGCGGCCACCATCAACAAATAACTAATTTGATGCCAAACCGGATTTGACTGAGAAAACAGCCACATCCAAACAGCAAATGCCCAAATTGTCACTTGGATTAATACTCCGGCGGCTACTACTAACACCCGCTGTTTGCGCCTGACTAAACTGTATTGATCTGTTGTATCTGTGTAACATCCGGGGATGAGACACATAAACAGCAATCCAATTTCTTTAACTATGCCGCCGTAGTGTTTGAGCGTGAAAGCATGACCTAGTTCGTGCCAAGCTATTACCAGCATTGTCAGCAAGACCAATTGGAAAATAGTCTCATTTTTTCCGGCTATCCACAACTGCTGATGTGAGGCTGCGATTTCGGCAGAGGAAGCCAACCACACTGCTACAGAGGAAGCGATGAAAGCGCACAGAAAAAAGCCAAATTCCCACGTCCACATCCAGCGTAATTTGTCGATGTGCTGCGATAGCCAAACATCTGGATTGACTAGGGGAATTGTGAAGGATAGCAGGTTAAATTTGGCTTTCGGTGGCTTGGTTCCTTCTAGCATTCCTGCTTGTGCTAAGTCTCTCAAGAGATTGTGCACGTCTTCTAAATCGAGGTTGTATTCAGCGAGAATATTAGTTATTGGCTGTTGGCTTAATTGCAAAATTACCTGTTTGTCAAAGTCGTCTACTTGAATACAGGTAATGTCTTCGGGATTGCGAAGTATCCAATAACCGTCGGGATGAGGTATCCACTGCACCGCTGATTTTAGTTGCATGGTTGGGCAGAAGGAAGAAGGAAGAAGGAAGAAGGAAGAAGGAAGAAGGAAGAAGGAAGAAGGAAGAAGAAAGAAGGAAGAAGGAAGAAGGAAGAAGGAAGAAGGAAGAAGGAATTACGCGTTTTAGGCCGAAACTCGATCCCCCCTAGCCCCCCTTAAGAAGGGGGGGACAAGAGTGTTCGTAAATTCTCCCAAAATATCGGGGGGGACAAGAGTGTTCGTAAATTCTCCCAAAATATCGGGGGGGATAAGAGTGTTCGTCAAGTCTCCCAAAATATCGGGGGGGGATAAGAGTGTTCCTAAAGTCTCCCAAAATATCGGGGGGATAAGAGTGTTCCTAAAGTCTCCCAAAATATCGGGGGGGGATAAGAGTGTTCGTCAAGTCTCCCAAAACATCGGGGAGAACAAGAGAATTTACTCAAAGTCCCCCTTCTTAAGGGGGATTTAGGGGGATCTGGACTTTTGGATCGACCACGGGGAACTGTGGTTGAGTTTTATTAAATTGTCATGGATCGATCGCCATATTCTCTTTTTTAGCTCTCTCCTCTGGGTTTTTGAGCATTTCGAGCCGGTCTAAGTCTTCCTGAAAACGGAAAGTTTAAGGGCTGAGTTTTCCCCTGTTTTAATGAAGCAGGGAAGTATTCAAGTATTTTGTGAAGAAGCTTTAGTGATATTTGTTTGGGCTTTAGACTTTAATCCAAATTTCACGTTGTTATTCATATTATCAGAAATCAGAAAAAAAGCAAGTGTATGTTCTAACTATTTTAGGAGTTACGCATTTTTCACCTGTCATTGTGTGGGAAACGAGCGTGTAGCGGATGTTTCTGGTTGAGGCGGGGATTGCTATCCCAAAAAGTTTACACAAACTTTACGATCGCACATATAACTTGGGTGTATGATAATCGTGAAGAAGCAAAAAATCATATAGATTACGCATTAACAAAGTATTTGTCCGATCGCCCGCCTGACCGTTAGCAAAGGGCGGCAGATGTGAAGCGATCGCCCATTCAGAAAATTTGTTAAGTTTGCGTGAATTCTCAAATAAACAGAAATTTTTGACGATTATTGAAAAATCCTTGTCAACAAAGGATTTTGGTTGAATGTCTGAAGGCATTTAATTAAGTTCTTGCGATCGAATTCATATTAATCAGGGTGCAAAAGTTATGGGTTGGCTAAATTTTGGTGGCAAAAAACGCAAACAGGCTCAAGGTTTTGGGGATTCAAGTAAAACAAAGAGTCGGAAACGACCGAAAAGTTTTATATTAGAAAAAATTGTGAGTCCGAGTGTGGGGGTTGGGGGTTGGCTGCACGAGTTTGACTACTTGCATCAGTTATTGGGTTTTTTGTCGCTGTCGGATTTAGATTTACCTAATTTCTTGGCTGATAGCGGTGTTTGCCCGATCGACCCTTCTGGAGCACCAACTAACAATTTACCGCCGCTGATTGATTTTGACCCGCTGGGTCTGTACCATGATGGGATTGCCACTCAAACCCCTTACAATCCGGGCGGTGCGTTTGAGACTTTGCCGATTGCTGTAATTCCTGTCGATCCGCAGTCGCCGAATCCTAACAATCCGAATGCAATTCGTCAATTGCTAGATTTTCCTTTGGTATCTCAGCCGTTGGTGGGGTCGATTGATACTGGTGTGAGTGCGGATAGTCCTTATTTGAATTACGCGAATATTAAGAAGGGCCGCGATTATGTCGGCGGGGATGACAATCCGTTGCTGAAGCCTGGGGAAGGTAGCGAGCACGGTACTTTTATGTTGGGGATTATTGATGCGATTAATAAGACTGCGCCGAAGTGGGTGGGAAGGGCGATCGATTCTGGGAGATGGGCTGATTCTTTGGTAGAGTTTGTGGATGCTGCGAAGGCTTCTGGACAGAAAAATGCGATCGCGAATCTCAGTTTGGATTTGACTCAGAAGAATCCTGACGGGAGTGTGACAACGCGCTATGAGTTGACTCCAGCAGAACGTAAGGCGTTAGAATATGCGCGGCAAAATGGAGTTTTGCTGGTAGCGGCGGCTGGTAACGACGGCGGTGTGATGTCGGTTTTGGGTCAAGCTTCGCAGGAATTTGATAATATTTTTACTGTTGGGGCTGGGGATATTAACGGGCGATCGATCTATTCTAGTTATGGCCGCGGTTTGGATATTTTGGCGGATGGGGGTACGACTGAACACCCAGGTTTATCGACGGTGGGAAATGATTTGGGCACGATGGCGGGGACTTCGGTAGCGACTGCTAAAGTTGCGGGGGCGGCTTCTTTGGTTTGGGCGGCAAATCCTGCTTTGAACTATCGCCAAGTGATGGAGATTTTGAAGTCTACGGCGAGGGATTTGGGGCCGTCTGGGTGGGATGATGAGACGGGTTTTGGGTTTTTGAATACGTTGGCGGCGGTGGATTTGGCGAAGAAGACGCAGCCGGAAGTTTATAATCCAACTCCGTGGGTGACGCCGGATACTTGGAGTGGGGAAGGGATAGTTACGCCGGAGGAACGGGCGGCGCAAGGTGGAACATCGTTTAATACAGCACCCTTGCAACTGTCACCTAATTTCACAGATAGTGGCATAGTTAGTCCGGCTCAACCGGCACTCTATCATACATTTACGGTAACTGAGCCTGGGTATTTCCGCTACACGGTTAATCCAACGAATGGCAGTACCAAATTGCCTCTTGTCAGTGTAGTAAAAGCTGATGGCAAACCGGGTGGTTTTGAATTTATACCGGGCGAGCCTTCAGGCGTTTTTAACTCCGTGGGTGTTACTATTGGCGATGAAACTTTCGGTTCAACGAAAGTGCAAACTCCTACTTCTAAGACAGCAGCCGTATTTCTTGATGCAGGAACTTATGCAGTTAAGGTGGCTTCTGGACAGGATACTAGCATTAAGAATTATGGCTTAACTACTGAATTGATTCCCGATCGCTCTTCTGCGTTTTCGGGTTCGGCTCAGTTTAGAATCCCACTCCAAAATAATATCAGTGGGATGTTTACGTCTGCGCCCACTTCTCCAGAATTGAATGTACCAGCAGTCAGTAATCAGTCTTATCAATATGGAATCGAGGTAAACGACCCTGTTAAGTTCACCTTAAATTCGCAATCAAATATCGGTTATGCCGAGATAGAAATTAGGAAACTGTTGGGTTCAGGAGAGCAGTGGGAGTCAATTACCACATACTCAACTGATGGAAGTCAGCCGATCGACCTAAATCTAAATTTGAACAAAGGACGATATAAGATTTATGTCAAGACAACAGTACCATTAAAGGGTTCCGTTACTCCACTTGTCACTGACCCCGATGGAAGTCTAGCTACAGCTCGAAATATTGGTACGTTAAGCAGTAATCAGATAAAGTTTTCTGATTCAATTGGCGGTAGTGATAAAAGTGATTTCTACCGATTTGATGTTAGTCAACCGAGCGAAGTAGCTCTTTACCTTAAGAGGTTACAAGGCAATTCGGATATTAAACTACTGGATGCTCAAGGCAAAGAAATTGATAAAACATACAATCCCAGTGGTACAAATCCGTCTGACGTTATATTTAATACGGTCAATCCTGGCACATACTATGTACAGGTTTTTTCCAGCAACAATGCGAATGCTAACTACGAACTTAAACTAGACGCGACTCCAGTTGCTAGTTCTGGAACGCCTCAGTCTGGGGGTTCATCTGTCAGTATTGGCGCGTCTCCTGTACCCAATACAGGTGGCGGATCTGTGAGTATTGGCGCGTCTCCTGTACCCAATACAGGTGGCGGATCTGTCAATATTGGCCCGTCTCCTGTGAAGCCACCAGTTGCACCTCAACCTGGTCAAGGAGGAGTACCTCTGAATGCGGGAAATTTTCAATACACAGCCATAAGTAATGGTGTCACAACCCACTACTACACCAATGGCTATCTGACTATTCAACCGACTGGGTATAAGACGTGGTATGGTAAGGGTTCTAGCTCTTCAGTTGCTACAGTTCAAACACTTGGAAAACCAACGCAAGTTATACCCGATGCAAATCGGCAGTTGGGTGAATTTATTGGCAGATATGAATACAAAGGTCGCCTGCGTACAGGAGATAATACTGACGGCTACTATTTCGCAGTAAAAGACCGCAGTTTGCTAAATTTTGCTCTCAGGAATTTGGGTGCCGATGCTAGTTTAAAACTTTATAAAGTAAACCCAAATGCAAGCAAGTCCTTGATAAGAGAAGCCCCAGCAGCGGGTCAAGGATTTGACAAATTATGGTCAGAAACTCTCGACACTGGCAACTATTATGTGGAAGTCAACAAGGGAAGTGCCACTGCGGATACTGATTACACAATGGTACTAAATCTGGCGAAGACTTTGAATGATGCCAATCCGAATAATTTTCAAGGTGAGTCTAATCCATTTTTGGGAACTTTCACGGGTCGGACTGTGATTAGTGGAAATTTAAGCAGCAGCAATCCAGCTAAAAAATCAAGTACGAATGCGTATGACAATGACCGCTACCGCTTGAATATTAATAATTTGGGCAGTCAGTCTCCTAACATTTTACGGCTCGGTTTGAATGATTTAGCTCCTAACACCACAGCTAAAGTAGTTGTGTATGATGGCAACAATCAACCAGTGAAAGAACAGCTATTTTATCCCGGTCAAAATAGTCCCCTTGAAGTTTCGGGATTAGCAGAAGGGCCTTATTTTGTCGGAGTGGAACAGGTTCAAGGCGATACTCCTTACAATCTTGCGGTACAGCTTGACCAAGCGGGTGAAGATTGGAGCAGGGTTCGCAATTTAGGTGATTTGACGGGTCAGCGAAAAGAATATGAGGACTTTGTAGGAGCAACCCGCGATGGTTCAGACTATTACAAGTTTACGATTAAAGACTCTCGCTTGTTACAGCTTGCTCCTCGGTTATTTGATAGTGATAATCAGGCTAATGTGAAAGTAGAGTTGTATGATGCCAATAAGCAATTGGTGACTTTTACAGAGAATAACTCAATATACAAGGCAGACTTAGCCGCTGGTGATTATTATGTGAAAGTGGTTCCGGCGAGTGGGAATGATACAAACTACCGCTTGGTTTTGAATCTAACAGCACCGGGAATAGTTAATGCTGGAAATATTACCTACAGCTATAATGACCCATTATTCGTTGACTCTTCTAGCAGCAGTGGTGGAAGTAATGTTAATCCTCCTGTCAATAATCAATCTCAGTCAAATAATAACGTAGCGCTTAACCTTGCTAATTTCAACGGTTGGGTGATGAACTCTGATGGAATTATGCCTCGCCAAGAGCCAACTTTTGACTCTTTTGGAAATGTTTCGCTAGCTAAGAAATATGGCGATTGGATTAACTTTGATGCTTGGACTTATGGACAATCAGTAGATGATTACAAATTAGGAACTCCCGATAATCGCTGGTTCAGAATTGCACGGACAAATTATTGGGTTCCGAGTGCTGTGATCTATGGGAACCCTGAAGGACTACCTGGAAATCAGCAACCTAATAGTACAAATAACTCTGGTAGTGGTTATACTACAGCAACTTCCCCTAGCAGTGGAAATGTTACCTACAATGGTTCAAATTCACTAATTGTCCCTGAATCTTCCTCTAATGGTGGTACCGTTGAAATAACACCTGTTGATGATTCTGGCAATAATCACCCCGAGCTCAATTCTCTATCGCTGTCTACAAATAATCCAAACCTAGCTGCAACTTACAAAATTGGTTCGCCAACCCGACCTGATATCAAGCACGATGACGGCTTTTCAAAAAAGGGTAAAGAGCCGCCAACATGGGAAGACCGTTTAACTAGAGCAGAATGGAGGTTAAAAGCGATAGGAGTGTCGATCCCAAACCCGGTAAGATATTTACCGGATGGAGCCGCTGCATATCTTCACTACCAGGATGGTAAAGGTGCAGATCGTAATTTTTCTTATGACAAGTTCGTCAATGATGATGAAAGTGGTAAGGTTGCACTGAAAAACTTGATTCTTGACGCACAGGCTGGAGCCGAAAACCTTTACCGTCAAATAATTTCAAAATATCCTGCCTATGCCAATAGAGAAGTGAAGTTCAACATAACCAGTAGTGCAATTGTTGTTGGCAATGAAAACGACCCCAGATTTCAGTACCCTAAGACAGAAAACTGGGCAAAAGCGATAGGCGGTCACTCAGTTTGGTTAAGTGCGTCAGTAACTGTGACTCCTGGTCAACCACCAAACTACAAACAGGATTTTACACTGCACGCTCAGGATCGCTATAACTTCAACCCAGGCGATAAGGACATTGCATCTGAGACTTTAGATGCCGTAAATGGAAGACTTGTAGTTGTTGGTTTAGCTGATGAGTATATGCAATACTCAACTTTATCGCGGCAAGTTACATGGAAACAAGGTAATTTGAACAATGCCACGATTACCAATGGTTGAGTTCGTGGCTAAGTAGGAAATTTTCATCAGGTTTAGCCTTTAAATAACACTACACTTTATGGCTTCACAATTTTTTCCACAGAGAAGTCTATTATTCGCCTTGTTCTGTGTTCTAATGACCAGTTGTCAATCAACAAAAGTTGCACCTAAAACAGTATCAAGCAATATGGTAGTTTCTCATGATGTTGAAAAGCTAGGTAAGCATATTAATTTGCCTGCTGTACCGATAAAAGTGACTTGGCAAACAATAGACATAACTAAACCCAGCATAGTACCTGGGCCTAGTGATTGGTCATTATTTGCAGTTGTCACATTCAATGAACAAGAGATTGATGGTATCATCAGCAAATCTGTGCGCTCTCAGCAAATGAACCGTCCGTATCTTCAAAAAAAGTTTGTTTTAGACTGGTTGCCCACTGAACTAAAGAATAGTTTAACGCCATCTGAAACACCAGGGTTTATAAGGATAAACCTGGATGGATATGAGCCCGATATTTTTGAAAAATCACCTCTCCAGCATGGTTACTTCGTCAGGATTGGAAAAACCTCAGATATATTTCTTTATTTGCACACTCAATAAAGAATACTTCAACATTCGTAAACCTGACTACTTTCAGTCAATCCCTCTCTAAATTTTGGGTTATTTCTGCTTTTCAAATTAGGCAGATCGCTTTTGTGGAATGAAGAAGGGCGATCCCTATTTTTGAAATGGAAAGGTCGAGTGCTCTTTTAGCATGGAAAGGTCGATCGCTTTTTTTACGAATCGCGCGATCGATCGATATTGAGTCAACTTTTCCATAGTACAATTAAATTATGTTGCCTAATATTTTATCCGATCGCCTCGATCGCATCGGGCCACCCATTCAACTCCCCTCCCCTCATGTCCCCCCCTTCTTAAGGGGGGCTAGGGGGGATCTGGTCTCAACAATCACCCTCAATCAAACCCAACAACTCCCCACAAACCCCCTCAAAACTCTGCAACACCTCAACATTCGTAAACCTGACAACCTTCAATCCATACCCTGTAAAATCCCGGTTCTTTCTGCATCATATAGTTTCCCTTCTTCCGTAAAATGACTCTCCCCATCAATCTCAATTACTAACAGTAAAGCCACACAATAAAAATCTACGATAAAATTGTCGATGGGTCGCTGTCTCAAAACTCGAAAAGGGAAATTTCTCAGAAAATCCTGCCACAGTTTTTTTCCGCAGGAGTTGGATTTTTCCGCAGTTGTTTGGCGATGGGGATGAGTTTTGGGTTGTATGGTAGGTGGAAGTTTGAGTCGTTTAATAAAGGCATGATCCCCCCGAATCTCGGCATGATCCCCCCTAACCCCCCTTAAGAAGGGGGGGACAAGATGTTCATTAAAATTGTCGGCGAAGGGGCGATATTTAGGGAATAGTTTCAGAATTAGTTTATCTCAAACCATGTCTACTTGACAACTAGGGCGATCTTTTGGGGATAGGGAAAGGTCGATCGCTCTTTTGTTATGAGTCAAAAAGTGCGATCTATCTTGCTGTTTTCGTCAATATTTAAATTATAGTTTTGGGGCGAGATTTAAGAAATAATTTCAGACATTGACTGAAAAATTAGCAGCCTCAGCATCGTTAATTGCCTGCCTCAACCGCACCAAACGCCTTTGTCTGCTGTCATTTTCCAACTGCATTGTAATGTCTTCTAATTCCAGAGTCGCTGCTTCCATTGCTAAACGACTGCGGCGCAAATTAGCCAATAATCTCTTGGCTGTTTCAGGATTGGGAATACGCGGTTGGCTAGTCATGGCAAATTCCACTCCGTTTTCACTTCTTGAATACTCCGTTCCATTGCCGGAATTTCGATTTGGATGCGTTCAATAGATTGGTTTACTAAGTTTAGCATATCAACCGAAATTGTGGGTTGAGACTCAGCTATGCGTAACTGAAAATTAGACAGCCGATTAAACCAGGGTGTAGCACGTTCAGCCACACTTTTCAGTTCATCCAGAAATGGTATCGTATCACTCGTTTCTCCAAAAAGTTCAAATAGAGTCAATTCTGCTGCTGTTGCTGCGTCAACAATATCTAGCAACTGGCGTTTCAAATTCCAGATAATTTCCGCAAGTTCGTTGGGGAATTTTGCCATACTTGCACGCTCCTCATAACTCGTCAATCATTGTAATTATAAACGATCGTGCAGTCCGCGTGCGAAGCTATCCCATAGGAAATCGCTTTTTGGGGATATGGAAAGGGATCTCGGTCTTGTGGATGGACAGGGGCGATCGCTCTTTGGGGCTGTGAGTGCGATCGCACTTCAACTCATTCTATTCTTCTACATTCTCAAATTCATCCATTTGCAATGTATACTGCAATGCTACCTGTAATCTTGATACATAATCTGCTGAAAGAGTGCCCAATTTTTTGATTAATCGCTCTCTATCGATGGCTACTATTTGATAGCAAAGCACGACTGAATCTTGTGTTAAACCACCTTCACCAGTCGGTAAAATAATTGTCCCCGGTATTTGAGCATCGTCGCAGATTACTTGTTACCGGAATTACGACTACTGTTGTAGTAAAGCGGTCTAATGTATCTCGCTGTACAATAATGACTGGTCTAATTCCTGCTTGTTCTGACCCTCTAGAAGGATTCAAATCTGCCAAATAAATATCTCCTAGCATCAGATTTTATCCTGTTGCTGAAGTCGAGGCAGATAATCACTTAAGGCGACTTCTGCAAAAGCTAAATCATCGGCGGCAAACTCAGCTTTTAGTATCGCAGCTTCTTCATCAGAAATGTCATCCCATTCTCGAAATAATTGTTTTTTATTAGCAGATTTTTGAAGTAGATATTGTTGAGTAGCTTGCTGTTTGTCAGCCAGATATTTCCAGATTACGCCCTCGATTTCCTGTAACTCTAAAACTTCCAGCATTTCAAGCTGATTAACAATTTGTTTGAGGATTGCCTGTGACATAGGTTTTCACTTTTTGCGCTTGCCTAGTTTGTCTATTATACAACTATTCGCGTCCAGTGGGTTAGCGATCGCTCTTTTGTTATGGAAAGCTCGATCGCTTTTCTCGATCGAGGAATCTCGCTTTTTGCTTCGAGGAGGGGCGATCGTTTTTCTAAGGAATGGAGCAAATTTATGGTAGATAAACGGGTCAAAGCCTGTGTCCCTAGAGCGTCAAAATATGATAAACTTAGTTAAAAGCACTCGCCTTCAAGATATCCAAGCCATGAAGCTTATTTCTTTATCAGCACATTTTGATGGGCAATCTATTCAGCTAGATGAACCCTATAAGCTTGAACCAAATATAAAACTCATTGTCACAGTCCTCCCGGAACAATTAGCAGAACGCGAAGCCTGGTTGCGGTTGTCAAGGCATCAACTAAACAATGCCTACAATCAGAACGACGATTACCCGCTCGATGCAATTAAAACACCAAATCCTGACTATGGAGGAAGCTGATGTTGTTCTCACCCCAATTCCTCAAGCTGACGGGACAATTAAGAATCGTCCAGTCATCCTTCTGAGGGAACTACCTCCTTATGGAGATTTTTTAGTTTGTGGTGTTAGCACCCAACTACATCAACAGGTTCCAGATTTTGACGATATTATTTCCCCTTCAGACCCAGACTTTGCTCCCAGTGGTTTACGGTCTCAATCGTTAATTCGGTTAGGTTTCCTTGCTGTATTGCCTCGCAATCAAATTATCGGTTCTATTGGAGCTATTTCATCGCAAGCGACATCAACGCTTACTAAAAACTCTGAATGATTATCTTGTGAATTAGGGAGAAGGTCGATCGCTCTTTTTGGCATAAAAAGGTCGATCGCCCTTTACTCCTTTTTCTCGATCGAGGGCTGCATCAGCAACTAGCGCAACGACTGAATTATGCTGCCTAATATTTTATCTGATGACCTCGATCGCATCGAGCAAGCCATTCAACTCTCCTCACTCAAAGTCTCCCTTCTTAAGGGGATGCGAGGGGTATCGACACTGTTGCTCCTACCCGCACCAAAATACAATTTAGATGCGGGATAGCTTACTTAAAAAAAAGGGGAATCTAATCGGCCAAATCGGGGAAAACCTCGCGCACGGCCGGATGCACCAATCGGTGATTCTGCACGTTCAATCCCTTCGCCAAACTCGGATTCATTTCCAAAGCTTTAATCCCGTTATTTGCCAACTGCAAAACATAAGGCAAAGTGCTGTTATTCAAAGCTTGAGTCGCAGTCCAAGGCACGGCACCGGGCATATTTGGCACGCCGTAATGCACAACTCCTTCCTCAACATAAGTAGGATTTGTGTGAGAAGTTACCCGCAAAGTTTCCACGCAGCCGCCTTGATCAACGGCTACGTCAACAATCACTGAACCGGGGTGCATCTTCGCAACAAATTCGCGAGAAACCAGCACCGGAGCTTTTTTACCTAAGACCAAAACCGCACCGATTAACAAATCAGCATCGGGAACAACTGCTTCAATTTGCAAAGGACTGCTGTAGAGGTATTCTACTCTGGAACCGAACAGAGTTTCCAGGTAGGCTAGGCGATCGACATTTACGTCTAATATCTGCACTCTCGCGCCCATTCCTACAGCAATTCGCGCTGCTTCTGTGCCGACAATGCCGCCGCCCAAAATCACAACTTTACCCGGTCTCACTCCCGGTACGCCGCCCAAAAGCACTCCTCTGCCACCTTGCTGTCGTTCCAGAAAGCGAGCTCCGAACTGCACGGCCAAACGCCCTGCAATAATGCTCATCGGCGTTAGCAGCGGCAATTTTCTGTCCGGGAGTTCGACGGTTTCGTAGGCGATGGCCTGGACTCCGCTGCTGATTAAATGCTGGGTTAATGTGCGATCGGCCGCCAAGTGCAAATATGTAAACAGCAACTGCTCTTTTTGAATCAGCGGATACTCAGCAGGCAGCGGTTCTTTAACTTTAACAATTAGTTCGCGCTTCCAGACATCGGAAGCATTTAAGACAATCTTAGCGCCTGCTTCAACGTAGTCCTCGTCCGCAAAACCGGCCCCAGCACCAGCATTCGTTTCCACAAAAACTGTGTGGCCTTTGTCCGAACAAGCCCGGACACTTGTGGGGCTGAGCCCGACTCGAAACTCTAAATCCTTGATTTCCTTGGGGACGCCTATTTCCATCTATAACCTCTAATCTCAGGCATACGTCGATCGAATCTAACCTAAAAACCATCCCCAGCGGGACAATACCATTGTAGATTTTAGATTTGGCAATCCGGCTGGGCTATGAGAATTTTTGTGGGATTTTCTGCCAGTGCGATCGCAATTTCCCAAATTGATCGTTTTCCATCAAGTCGATCGTCTTTTTAGATTGTTCCTACTTTATTTGATATGCGTGGTCGGCATTCATATACATTACGTCAAAATACTCGTAAGTCAAGCCGCTTAAAATGGTTATTCTACATTTACCTTTTCTAACCCATTTTTTGGTTTTTTTTTACTTACTTTTTATTTAAATTACTCCCAATTATAATCAATGAGGTGCAGTTTTTGGGGCTTGGTAATAGAAATGATTTTTTCTGCAAAGCACCCGTATTGAGCTACCCGTTCAGCAGCCCTACTATTTTTATATCTTCCCACATTTTCGCCAGACTTTCAACTATAGCAATCCTAAATCATTCATGTAAATTTGTAGGGGGAGTGCTAAGAGTGCCTATCCCCTATCTATCGGGGCAACCACGGGGGGATTGCCCCTACAATAATTAGGCGAATGATTTAGGGTGGTTATATAGCAATCCTTGCAAGAGTCGTAAAATTTTTACCCCACCCCAACCCTCCCCGAACCCGCGGGGAGGGAGTAAGAAATTCACAAATGATTTAGGATGGCTATAAGTAGGTACGTGCCAATGAAATTTTGACATTTTGGCAAACTTATAGGCTAAAAAAAATGGTAAAAATCTCAACAAACAACCCGAAACGGTATAAAGTAGAGGGTGGTTCTATAGATTTGCTTATAAAAAAACTAACTTATAGAGAGTTTGGTGTCAATATATTTGATCGGTCACTTATAATTTAACAGGCATAACTCGCCCCCATATCTAAACAAATGCCACGGATACCTACCTTAACATTCGATCGCGGAACTCTCTTGCTACACCCGCCGCCCAAAGGCAGAGACTGGGTGGACTTTGCCACTTGGGACGATCGCGTGGAAAAATACCGCATTCGAGCAATTCACTACCGCCCGCTGGTAGAATGCCTCCAAGCCGAGTGCATTCACTTCACCGACGAAGCTAGGGCATACGAACTACTCGAACTCGTACCCAGCGTGGAAATGCAGCCTTACCCACATCAAGAACAGGCCCTCGCAGCTTGGCAGGAAGCAGGAAGCCAAGGAGTAGTCGTCCTCCCCACCGCTTCCGGCAAAACTTATCTGGCACAATTAGCCATGCAAGTCACTGGTCGCAGTACATTAATTGTAGTACCAACTCTCGATTTAATGCACCAGTGGTATGCTAATTTAAAAGCAGCTTTTCCCGACATCGAAATCGGATTGTTGGGCGGAGGTTCGCGGGACAAAACGCCAATTTTAGTGGCAACCTACGACAGTGCAAGTATTCATGCAGAAACCTTGGGCAATAAATACGGTTTGCTGGTTTTTGACGAATGCCACCATTTGCCAACGGACTTTTATCGAGTAATTTCCGAATATGCGATCGCGCCTTTTAGACTGGGACTGACAGCTACACCCGATCGCACAGATGGCCGCCACAGCGATTTACATTTCCTGATCGGCCCGACAGTATTTAGCAAAAGACCCGAAGATTTGGCAGGCGATGCTTTAGCCGACCATAAAATAGTTCAAATTATGGTAAAACTGTCAACAGAAGAAACCCACCGCTACGCCGAATTAATCAACATTCGCAACGACTTCTTAAAACAGTCTAACATCAAAATATCTAGCCTCGATGGTTGGAAACAGTTTATCATGGCAAGCGCGCGATCGCCCCTGGGACGGCGCGCCATGCTAGCCCACCGCCAAGCCAAAGAAATCGCCCTTTGTACTGAAGGAAAACTGCGAATTTTAGCCAACATATTAGCAGAACACTCTCCCCAGCGCACCCTAATTTTCACCGGAGACAACGCCACAGTTTACCGAATTTCCCAAGAATTTCTCATCCCCACAATAACCCACCAAACCCCAGTCAAAGAACGCCACGAAATCCTCGATCGTTTTCGCAGCGGCGAATACAAAACCCTCGTCGCCTCCCACGTCCTCAACGAAGGAGTAGACGTTCCCGACGCCAGAATTGCTATCATATTGTCAGGAACCGGCAGCGAACGCGAATACATTCAGCGATTGGGTCGAGTTCTCCGCAAAAGCAGCGATGTAAATAAGTTAGCTATTCTCTACGAAGTCGTCACCGAAGACACCAGCGAAGAAAGAACTTCTCAACGCCGCCGAGGAGGAATGCAGCCTCACAAACCCCAACCACAAACACAAATAGAACCGCCAAAGCCTGAATATCACAAATTAGAAACTGTCAAACCGACACCGATTTACGGAGTCAACCGGGAGGCGACTAAAAAAGCAGCCGAATCACCAGCAAAATGGGGAGAAGATAATGATGAAATTCCCTGGTAGCAAGCCTAAACTATTTCTGAACACTCTCTTTCTTTCTTTCTCCCTCTTCCATTCGCGTTCTTCGCGACGAAGAACATCCCAACGCCGCTGAGGAGGAATGCAGCCTCACAAACCCCAACCACAAACACAAATAGAACCGCCCAAGCCTGAATATCAGAAATTAGAAACTGTCAAACCAACACCCATTTACGGAGTCAACCTGGAGGCGACTAAAAAAGCAGCCGAATCACCAGCCAAATGGGGAGAAAATTATGACGAAGAAAATAAAGATTGAATATTGCCAACTTAGTGTATAGCCTGAGAATGCCAAATTCAGCTCCGTTAGCCCCTTTATGAAAAAGGCTATTGAAAAATTTTGACCTCAAACTATACGGCTATTCTGGATTTGTAGTGGAAGTAGTGTAAGCGTCTCGCTCACGCAGGCTTTCGGGCCTTTACCACCGAAAGTTTTATTTTTATTATCACCTAAAACTCACGAGAGCGGGGGCTTTGGCAATTTTTACCGGTAGTTTATCGCCAGTGTGCCATCTGCGACACTGATTTTTGGGAAGCTTACAAGCTTCACGGGGTTGTCACCCCGTGAACCCATACAGCGTTGACTTTTCCAACTGATTCAGCAAGCCTTCATTAATTATACAGATTGCTTTGTTATCTCTCTAAAGTATGATATATTTGTCTGATAAGAGTTAATAAAGATGCAATAGCTCATCAATATTGTCGTCAGCAACTCCTAAGTAGACGAATAAATTGGCTGTTCTGAATTGGTGGTAGAAACGGTAGTGTGAGCATCCGCTCACGCAGGCTTTCCGGGCTGTAGCACGGGAAGTTTTATTTTTAAAATTACCTAAAACTCACGAGAACCAATTACAACGTCTGCCGGACTTTATCCTCGAACTTAGTTAAGGACAGACTAAGACATCAAGGGGATATTTCAGCCGGATTTGGGATACACAACTAATTCACAGCTCTAACTAATTCCGAGGTATTGCTGGTGGGATTTTTCATGTCTTCATACATTCATCATTAAGGGATCATATACTAATGGCGTCCAATAACTTGTTTGATTTGACCAGCGGTGTCGATATTTTTACGATCGACTCCAAAGTTCCGGCCGGTTTTGGGATTCGATCGCTCGCAGGAGCAGATTCCATTGTGGGCTCAGATCGCCCGGATTTGGTGTATGGGAACGACGGCTCGGACTCGATCTCCGGTGGAATCGGGAATGACAGCCTACAAGGCGGACGCGGAGCCGATCTGCTGTTGGGCAATGCTGGAGCAGATTATCTCCAGGGAGAACGCGGTAATGATGTTATCTATGGCGGTGAAGGCAACGATACATTAATAGGTCAAGAGGGAGACGATTTCCTAGCCGGGGGTGCTGGAGTTGATAGCCTAATTGGCAGCGATGGTTCCGATGCTTTTGTTTTGAATGTCGCTGATGCTGTAACCAATCCGGCTCTCGCCGATACGATCGCCGATTTTAGCGATGAAGAGGGCGATGTCATCGCTCTGACGGATGGAGCAGGCGATGCCCTGACTGAAGCCGACGTAACGCTGGAAGCGAATGGAACCGATACATTCATTCGGCTGAAAGCAACTGGTGCAATCTTGGCGCGGGTGCAGGGAGTCAGCCCTGCTAGCCTGAGTGGCTTATTCAGTACCGTCAAAGCGACACTGGACGATACGGAACCGGGGGCTACAGTGCTGGGTTCGATACCGGGAGGAGCTAACCTTCAGGGGGCAGTGAGCGATGAAGATTATGCCGACTTTTTCCAATTCCAGGTGAAGGAAACGAGCATTGTTAACTTGGGCTTGAGTGGCTTGAGCGCAGATGCGGATGTGGCACTATATAAGGATAAAAACGACGATGGGGAATTAGGAGGAGATGAAATCATCTCCGCATCGGAGCGATCGGGAATTGCGAATGAAACCAGTGAGAATGTAACTCTCGATCCGGGTAAATATTTCCTATCGGTGGAGGCCTTTGAAGAGAATACCAACTACAGCCTGAGTTTGGCAGGTGTTGCCGGGACTGTAGCCCCTGATTTGGCGGGCGATCGACCCAGCACATCACGGACTTTGCCAACCGATGGGGAGGTGGAATTGCATGATTATGTCGGCGGGGCTGATGCAGTGGATGCCTATCGCCTGGAAGTGCTCAACCCCGGCGGTTATCTAGATGTGTTTGCCGAGAACCGGAAGGCGGATCTAAACCTTACTGTGTGGAGCGATCGCAATAGCAACAACCAGTTGGATGCGGATGAGATTGTTGCCCAGGGAACCAATGAAATCCAGGAAGATAACATCAACCCCGGTACTTATTTCGTCAATGTCACCGCCCCAGGGGTGGCAACGCCCTACAAAATTGCTGCTATTTCCGAACCTGGCAGCCGGGTGGACATTGAAGCCTATGAGCCACTTTTCCCCGGCGTCCCCACAACGGGCACCTTGACTCAAAACGATGACTTCGATCCGAACGATCTGGAAAACTATGCCGATCCCTATCTCCTAGAGGAACTGGGTGCTGGGTTAACGGTGACTGTGACTCAACAATCGGATGACTTCGATGCCTATTTGACCGTGGTCGATCTGCTCACGGGCGAAGTGATCGTTGAAAACAATGACATTAACACCAGTGGCGGAGACTTCAATGCCCAGGTGAGTTTCACCACGGAACAGGGGGGTCAATATGTAGTGTTTGCCACCAGTGTGGATGCTCCGGGCTTGGGTGACTATACTCTGAATACCACGGTGACGGGAACGGCGGTTGCAAACGCGGTACGCAGTGCGAGTGCTGACAGGCTGAATGCCACTGTGACGGGAACGCCGATTGCAAACGCGGTACGCAGTGCGAGTGCTGACACTCAGTTGCCCCGCGCCACATTTCTAGAAAAGGGGAAGCGGGCTGATACGGGTCTCAAAGAAGATACGCCTCATAAATTAGTCTATGCGCCTCTAACGGGCGGTCGAGATCGGCCGATTGAAATCTCTGGCCTCAACCAAGGAAGGTTCGGCGACTGCGCCTTTCTTGCAGCCCTGGCGGCCACGTTCGGCAAGATCGAAGATGTCAGCCAGCCGATCTCCAAGCAGAGTGGAGTGCTCAACGATCTCATTAAGAGCGATGGTAACAACTATACCCTCCAGTTCTACAACTACAGAACAGGCGAACCGCGCATGGTCACCGTGGACGACCAGGTGGTGACCAAGGAAAATGAGAAGACCAAGAAAAATGAAATGTTTGGGGTGAAATGGGATCAGAAGCAACGAGACCCGAACCAAGCGTCGGGGGAATCCATCTGGGCCCCCATTGTTGAACGTGCCTACGCTAAGTTCCGGGGTGAGGAGACCGGTCGCGATGGCTATAATGCGATTGGGAATGGCGATTGGCCGGGGGTTGCCCTCAAACGGCTCACAAATCAGGCGATCACAGAAATGGCGTGGAATCCCGACAACCGAGCCAATCCAAATTATATGGTGAGCGAAAATTTAGGTGAGAGTGGCAAGCCCAAGAACTCAAAAAGTATTACGAGCGAGCAAATCTTTCAACAGATTCAAGATGCCTTGAATGGGGGTCGCTATGTCACGGCAGTGGCAGGCTTGGAGGCCAGGAAGCGATCTGAAGATTTGTTTGTTAGTAATCATGCCTACAGTATCCACAATGCCTATGAGGCGGCTGATGGTAAAAAGATGATCCTACTGCGGAACCCCTGGGGGTATGACAATTCTCTGAGAAAGAATGAAAACAACATGGGGGTACCGCTATTCGCACCGGAAGATCCGAATAAGATCGGAAATGATGGGTTTTTGGCGATCACCTTCAACCGGTTGTTGCAGCAATTTCGTCGGGTGAGTCTGACCCAGCCATAGTATTTATCGCTTCTTCAAAACCCAACTGTTAAGCTGGAACAGATGTAGGTTGGGTCTCGTTTCGCGAGACCCAACCTAGTAAACGGCTGTTGGGTTTCCGATTGTCAACCCAACCTACGCAATAGGTTCCAACTCGTACCGACACGCAATTTTGGGCTGCGCCTCAATTAGAGGTCTTTGAGTAATATCCTCTTCTATGATTGTGGCTACACTAAAATTAAAGGAAGCTGGAATAAAATATCATCAACAACTAATTCACATTACCTAAAAATGAGCGAAACTGCACAACTAACTAACTTTAAAATTTTTCCCAAACATACAGGAGTTTGGGAGGGAGACTGGACAATACTCGATGCCGACTGCAAAGAAACCCGGCGTTTTAAAGCAGTAGTAACCCAGAAAATAGTTGATAACGAGTGGAGGCAAACTAACCTTCAAACTTATGCCAATGGCCAGAGTGAAACCCAAAATTTTGTGGGTTATGTTGTCGGCGAAGGTCAAGTGCAAATTGAAGGTCGCGACTCGGTTTTTTCCAACTACAATACACTAGCGACAGAAGTTGGAGATGAGTTGATAATTTTTCAAGTATGGGACAAAGCAACTGGCTTGATGAGGGCTGTTGAAACAATCCATCTTGTCAGTTCCGATCGCCGAATTCGGACTACCCAAAGCTTGACAGAAGAGGGAAAACTTAGGGGAGTTATGGTGATTGTTGAACAAAAAATTCAGTAAAAATTTTCACTGCTTATGTTACCCACTGATTTATTAAGTCACCGCCAAAACGGGGAATCAATTATTCCTCTCCGCCTCAAGATAGATGCTAAAAACTTAGAAGCAGCTACCGAAACGATAAACTGCTTTCAAGAGTCGATCGGCAAAACCCAAGGCGAGCTCGACGGACGCTTGCTAGAATTAGAAGGCGACAGCCCGGATTATCGGCTGAAACGGGGATTAGCGCACCTGCTGAAAGGCGGTTTCTGCACCTTGGAAGTCATCAGTCCCCTAGAACCCTCAGAGTTGAGACAGCGGGTTTTTGCCTTGTCCGCGCGATCGACTCCCAGCCCTCAATCCACCCAATTAACCCTGGAAAAAGTAGCAAGTGAACTCAGCCAAGACTTAAACAGAGAAGTTTTGCCTCGCGAAATCACTACAGGTTTATACGCGGATTTAAACGAAAACAAAATCCTCACTGAGTTTAATGCACCAACTCCCGAAAACTTGCTTCACAAATACAATCTTTCTCAAGTTCAAGGCATATTTTACAGAGCAAGTCAAGTCCAATTAACCGCCCACCGCAACGATCCAGGAGAATACAAACTCTTATTTCGCTATCTGAAACTATTTCAATTAATGACTTACATCGAAGGCGATGCAGACCACGGTTTTACACTGACAATAGACGGCCCTACAAGCTTATTCAAACCCAGTACCCGCTACGGCTTAGCCCTGGCGAAAATGCTGCCCGCACTGCTGCACGTCACCAAATGGAGTATGCACTCGATACTGCACACAAAAGACCCTTTTAGCGGCGTTTTGAAAACAGGTAAATTCACCCTAAATTCCGACTGCGGTTTAGTCAGCCACTATCCCCCTGGCAAGCCTTATGATAGTATGTTAGAAGCAGCATTTGCTGAAAGATGGAATTCCACAAAAACCGAGTGGCAACTAGAACGAGAAGTTGATTTAATTCCGATTCCAGGTAGTGTGATGATTCCCGACTTTCGGTTAGTGCATCCCGACGGACGAGTGTTTTTATTAGAAATAGTTGGCTATTGGCGGCCGGAGTATTTGCAAAAGAAATTTGCACAAGTACAGAAGTCTGAATGCGATCACTTGATTTTAGCTATTTCCGAACGGCTGAATTTAGAAAAAGCCGGGGTGAATGTAAATGATGTGCCAGCAAAAGTAGTCTGGTTTAAAGATAAATTGTTGCCCAAATCAGTCCTGGAAGTCCTCGAATAGAGTTCTCGGCGGTTGAAACCGCGACTACACAAACAAAGTCCGCCTGCGCGGACTAAGAAATAAGAGGGATATTTAAGTCAGATTTGGTATTATACTAAAGTCACCTCGATCGCCAAATCCTCTCTCACCCTAAAACCGATTGAAAAATGGCAGACACAAGTATTGTCGAAAGAATCAAAAAGCTTTTAGCCCTCGCCACCTCATCCAATGAAAACGAATCGACTGCTGCGGCCGAAAAAGCTTCCCTTTTACTGGCACAGTACAATCTCAGCCTCGCGGATTTAGGGCCAAATCACCAAGAAGAGATTGACGAAGACTCAGTTGAAACAACATCGAAATTTGTCACTTGGAAAATGATGCTGCTTTCGGGAATTGCCGACGCTAACGGTTGCAATGCCATGCGAAATACTTATAATGGCAGTATGTTTTTGGTGGGAACTTCTACAAACCTGATTGTTTGCAAACATCTGTACGAGTATTTGAGTTCTGCAATTGAAAAAAGGGCTAAATACCGCAAAGGAAACGGCAGGGGGTTGGCGTATCTGAATGCTTTTCGGGTTGGATGCGCGACGAGGTTGAGACAAAGATTGTTGGAACAAAAACAGGAGATGGAAGAGTCGGGGATTCCGGGTTCGGGGGATGTGGCGGCGACTCCAGCGATTGTAGTGCGATCGATGTTTGAGAAAAATCAACAGGCGATCGCCGATTATCTAGAGGGCCGAGGGGCTAAAATTAAAACAAGAAGTAGTTCTCAAGTCAGCAGCGCGGCGGGTTTTAATTCGGGGTATGAAGTCGGCGATAAAATTAGTTTGCACAAGCAAGTGCAGCCTGAAGAGGAACAAAAACAACTCAATGAATCTCTGTGAGTTTAAGTATAGTTAGCCATTCAATTTATACTGTTAATCCCTATGCCCTACAGTTCTTTCACCACAATCGGTAAAGTCAAGGAAGCATTTAATCTAACCACTGTAGAAGCAGTTCGTTTTTTGCCTAACATTGACCCTATTTCCCCTTCTCCAGCACTGACTGCCTTTTTGGAAGAAAGCCTGCCGTTTGCCTCATCCGCCAGCGAAAAAGCTCGTTCTGAAGGAATTATTTTCCCTGTTTTGCTAGAAGCGAGACGAATTTTACAGCGGCGAGTCAGCTTATTTTCTGGAGAAGACTTCACAGTAGACGAATCAATTGGACTGAACGGCGTGTGTGATTTTCTCTTTAGCCGTTCCGAAGAAATTCTAGAAATCGAAGCACCGGCCGTCATCATTGTGGAGGCAAAAAAATCTGACCTCAGAACAGGATTCGGGCAATGTATTGCTGAAATGGTGGCAGCACAAAAATTTAATGAGGCTAAGAAAAAGCCGATTCCCATAATTTATGGTGTGGTAAGCAATGGCACTCAGTGGCGATTCCTCAAACTCGAAGGGCAAACAGTGACAATTGACTTGATTGATTATCCACTTCCTCCTGTCGAGCAAATTTTGGGTTTTTTGGTATGGATGGTGCGGGAAGGTTAGCTGATTTTATGTGATAATTTAGGGGCTTTTTAGTATCAGTTACCGAGGCGAGTATTTTGTAACTTGCCAATAGCTTTTAGAACTTGTAAAATCTGGATAGCAGGTTCACAGTCCATTAAATTTAGTAACGGCATCAACTGAAAAGTAGGAGGAGTTCCCGACTGGATGTAAGCGAACTGATAGCGCGCTCCGTTTGTCACTAACCCCCAGACGGATGTTTGATGCTCTAGGCTTTTATAAGCATACGCGAGTAACTGAGGCAAGCCGGCCAATACATCGATCGCACTATTTTTCGTTTCAATTACTAAAATCCAGAAAGGTACATCTGTAGTTGTGAGTGTATTTTTGTCGATCGCTAACAGATCCAAACGCCCTGTAATAGTTGCGCCTTCATCTTCTACAGCAATATCGGCGATACCTTCTTCCAAAAACATCTTAATTGGCGATCGATAAAAACCAGCCAGCCGCAGTAACGGGCCAACAGATACTAACTTGACTTGGCCTTCAGAAACCTTGCCATCTGTCAGGTAGCTATCGAAGTCTTCGCAGGTTTGTATAAGTTCTTGTTGTTCAAATTCGGTTAAAGGTTCTAGGGATAATAACGGAGTGAATGAGCCGTTGGGCAATTTCTGGAATTTTAGCAGGCGGAGAACTTCACTGAGAGTTAAATTTTTAGCATTGAGAGCAGTCATAGCCTAAGAATATTGGGATACGATAAATTCTACCTCTTATTTTAGCTCGTGCAGTTTCAGAATCTCATAAGCTATGCTCGATCGAGCAGCAATTTTTCTTTTAACTCTTGACATTCTTTTGCTAGCGGGATGCCTAATTCTGTGGATATGGACAAAGCGCGATCGCAATACTCAAGCGCTAGAGAGAGGTTGCCTAGTTTCAGAAAAACTACCGTCAGTTGACTGAGAGCATAAGCCTCCATAAAAAGAGCGCCTATTTTTGTACAAATATGTATTGATTTCTGTAAATATTCTAGGGATTGTGAATATTGACCAAGTGCGGCTAAGATAGCCCCTAAATGACACAAATCCATTGCTTTTCCATAGCGATCTCCTATTTCATCTGAAATCGCTAAACTTCTCTGCTGACAATCAATTGCTTTCGTATAATCATTAAGTGAATAGTAAGCTAGCCCTAAATTTCCCAGAGCTATTCCTTCCTTGTAGCGGTGTCCAATTTCCTGCCAGATTGCCAAACTTTGCTGGGAGTAATCAATTGCTTTAGCATAAGCTCGCAGGTCTAGGTAAGTTTTGCCTAGATTCGCTAGAGCATTTCCTTCTTCCTGGCAGTTTTCTATTTGCCTAGCGATCGATAAATGTTGTTGATGATACTCAATCGCCATTGTGTAATCTCCAAGGTTATTGTAAGCAACTCCCAGATTTCCTAGGGCAGTTCCCATCCCCTGTAGGTCCTCCAGTACCAGCGCAATCGTCCAACTCTGCCAATAGTAATGAATAGCTGTAGTATAGTCTCCAAGATTCTTATAAGCAACTCCCAAATTTCCACAAGAACTATGCACACCCTGTAGGTCTGAAAGTTGGAGTGCGATAGTCAAATTCTGCTGATGGTACTCCATAGCTTTGGCATGGTCTCCAAGATTCTTATAAGCAATTCCTAGATTTTGACAAAGAATAGCATTTCGGGGAGAATCTAACTTGCTTAAGAGTCTTTGGCACATATCAATCAGTTCATAATTGTATGCCCAAACGTATAGCTGAATACGTAATTCCTCATGACTTGACGAATTGATGCTAGTAGTAATAATTCCCCAAGCTCTTT
This sequence comes from Microcoleus sp. B13-B6, assembly GCF_036705405.1. Classification (NCBI taxonomy): domain Bacteria; kingdom Bacillati; phylum Cyanobacteriota; class Cyanophyceae; order Oscillatoriales; family Microcoleaceae; genus Microcoleus; species Microcoleus sp. B13-B6. The sequence continues at coordinate 5,140 of NZ_JAUBUJ010000078.1, read as the reverse complement.
CCCAGTCTTCCACTTCGCACAGATGGTGAAATGCTTCCAAGTATCGCCGAACTTTCTCAAGATTGGAAGCATCCGGCTTCAGTTTGTACCTCGTCAGCCAATTTTTAACCGCTCTGTACTGAGCGCGTTTACAAGGGGGCAGTTCCCTAAACTCCGGTGCTGCTAGATCAATTCCCAGATTAGCCAGCATCCACTCTCCCGGTGGCGTGATGTCAACATCCAAACCATTTTGACTTTTAAAATCAAATTCAGCAAAAGCACTCTTCATATTGCCCACTACCTCGCTGTCAATTGCTTTAAGTGTTCAAGTGCTACGCTGCGAATTAAATTGTGCTGCCGCAAGTGTATCTCATCGTCAATTAATTCTTCTTCTACCAAAAAGCGATCGCGCAGCGCCTCCAACGCTAACTCTTGCTTCTGGTCATCGCAATCCCAATCTTCCAAATGACTCAGCCAAAACTCTTCCGGTACTGCACAGCGATACACCGAAGCTTCGCAAAGCAATCGATAGGCATTCAAAACATCTTTTTTCAATCTCTCAAACGTCTTTTCCAGCCGGACTAGCACATTTTTTCGCAGTTCGCGAGTATATCGATCCAGTCGCCAGTCGTCATCTGCTGATGCCGTTATTCCTTTGGTCTTAGCTTCCTCAATTGCCTTCTCCACTTCTTCAATTTCCTGCCCGTATTTATTCCAATAACCCGTCACGTTACCATAAAAAGGATGACTGCCAATTTCCCCAGCAATCACCCGCAAAGCCAATGGATGCCCTTCATAAGCAGCGCCGATTCGTTCTAAATAAGGTTTGTTTGGTGAATCTATATCAACCTCTAGTCCAGTTTTATCGAACAAGGCTAACTGTTCTGATGGTGTCAGTCCCTTCAATTCTTGGCGATACCAGAAATTTTTATAACGAGCCGGAATTTGCTCTGGCAAATCCTGCGATGTTACGATGATACGACTTTGGAAAGATTCTACTGCCAAAAAAGTTTCAAAAAATTTTGCCCACAACTCATCCTGAAAACCATTCCAGCCTGTTTCTTCATTTCCTTTTAAAATCAGTTCCAGAGAATCTATCACCACCAAATACCGATTTTCTCGCAATCGCTTGACCAATCTATTCAACAACCGCTGTGTATCTTTGCGGTCATCTGGCGTAATCCGTTCTCCCCACTTTTCCAGCCATCGAATCGCCACACTAGCAAAATCAGAAGCTTGCTGCTGGTTTTCAAAATTCTCCTGATGAAACTTACGATCGTCGTCTTGTAACTCCACCGCCAATCTTTCAGCTAAAGCCGTTTTACCAATTCCCGCGATGCCCAGAAGAATTAACAAGCGACACGATCCCTGAACTTTCTCTGTGAGTTGACTAATCAAGTCTTTTCGACCAACCCAAGCATCGTCACAAGCAAAAAACTCTGCTCTCGAATCTGTCTGAGACAAGGGACTATCATCAACAATATCTTCCCAGTTATCCAATTCTATAGCCTTGCAAATCTTGACAAAAACCTCCTGCCCAATAGGCTTTCGCCGCCAAAACCGCTTTAAAGTTGCGACTGAAGTTTGGGCATCTCCGCACCAGCTAGAAGCTTGTTTTTCCAAGCCTTTCTTTCGCCTTGCCCGATCGACTATTTCCAGCCCAGATTCAGATGCTCTTAGAGTAGCTGCCATGCTGATTTTTTAACCTTCAGTAACCATATTTAACTTATAACATCTGCCAATTTGTGGCGCGGCTCAATTTTGGCTCACTTTTGGATACAGCGCCAGAGGTGCGTTGAAATTGAGCCGTCAAACCTTTGCTGTTCAAGGAATATAGAGATGGGAAGCAAGTTAGGCGATATCGCTCATTTCCCAGTTAAAACAATCATTTCTTCATCATGAGTAAGACTATGCAAGCACAAAATTTCGTTCAACTGGAACTACCAGGCGTTTTACCTAAAAAAAACGACACCCTCAAACAAATAGAAGAAGCCATGCAAGGAATACTAGACCTAACATGGAAAACTGTGCTACTTCACATATCAGCACGCACGACTAAAGAACTGATGCGACAGCACGGAAAACTGATTGGTCTCCATGATGGCGAAGCCCGGATTAAAGTCTCGTCAACACCACTTTTGCTAATGGCCATTCAAAAACTTCCCGATGTTGAATCAGCCTTCAGAAAAGCTTTTGGCACTACAGTCAAAATCCGTCTCGAAGTGTAAGTGATATCGTTTCCGGTGACAGCGTATTATTCAATGCTTTGCCCGCGTGCGGTGCGTGACAGTCAATAGTCCCACCGCCACTCCTTCAAAGTTTTCCCGTTGTCACGCACCCTACGACTGATATCTTGCACAGAGTACGATCGCCCTCAATCAATCAATTCCGCTTCTTCAAAAATCTGTCTAGTCGTCAACTCCAAACCAGGCAGCAACTCATCCAAAATTACTGTATTATCCGTATAAACTTGACTCGAACCATCGGTCAAAAAACTTCTAATTAAAATAGCCTCTGGATCTATCGCCCAAACTCGCGGAACGCCCGCCGCCAAATAATCTTTCGCCTTCTCTTCAAATTCCTTCATCGTTTGATCGGGCGATATAATCTCAATCACCAGTTCAGGAATTGCGGGACAAGCTTCATTTCGCCGCCAACTTTTCGGCAGACGTTCATAAGAAATGTACGTTAAATCGGGAACAGGTGCCCAATCTTTATCCTGACGTTTTAACAAAATTGCCCATTCTGGAAGCACTCGCCCGCGTCCTTTACACCATACACGAATCAGGTCACACAAAGCTCCCTGTAAACTGGAATGAAAAAATTTTGGAGACACTTTAGGAACTGCTTCACCATCTACAAACTCACAATATACATCTCCGTCGGGCAAAGCTAGAAATTCTGCTAAAGTGAGTTTGGTTCCGATGCCTACCATGACTCCCAGCCCTCTCGCTAATTAACTCCTATCATGTCCGATCGCTCACCCATAATACATTGGTCGGGGCGGGTTTGTGAGATTGTCCGTTTTTGGCAAATATTATTGGTGAACCCGCCCCTACAGGAATCAGGGTAATCGACCGGACATGATATCAAATATCAATTATACAAAATTTCCCAACATTCCTAGAAATACGATCGCCCTTCTCTCTCTATGCCAAAATTGGAACAGGCATCCCGCCTGTGAATTTCTGTGAATTTCTGCGCCTCAAAAATCCCAATCCCAATTCCCCAAAAACAATAGCGGGGCAGGCCATCCAGCCCGCCCCGCATTCTCCAAAAGCCCCAAAACCATTCACTTCAACCAGGCAGGATGAGCCATCAAAGCTGCAAAAGGCTGCACTCCCCGCAACTGATTCGACAGCGGCAAATGACCCCTAGGCGCGCTCAAATCCCAGATAAACTCTTGCGGATACCGCGTCCAATTATTCCCCTTTTTCCAGCCAATTAGTGGCCACAACTTATCCCAATTCTTCCCCGAACCTAGCCAAATTTCCCGCTGCACCGAAAAGCCAAATTTGCCTTCGGAATGAACTTTCCACAGCGTATTAATTGTTTGCAAATCCGTTACGGGCAAACTCTCAACTTGGGTAAAATACAGCCACTTTCTCACAGAAGCTGTATCACCAGCCAATTCACAAAGCTTGTCTAAAGTTAAGCGATCGGCTTCTTGAAATTCCTGTAACGCCAATAATTGTTGCAGCGGAGTGTAATCAATGTTAGAGTCCGATCGCAGCGGCACAACCCCAGTTGGAAAATTCGCTTGCAAAAACTCCGCCACTCTCGGAGAACCAGCACTGTAAAGAATTTGGTAAGCCTTACCCATTACCGCAGTCGGTGCATCTGACTTGCGCTCTAATAAAAATTCCATCAATACATCCCAACCGGAATCTGCTATTTGTTGTTGCAGCAGTTGCAGTTGAGTTTTTTCCGAACCCGACCTCAACTGAGAGCGGAGTTCGGCTGTATCGGCCGCCGAGTCTAGAGGAGAAGTAGAAATCGAGTCAGTCATGAGAAACTATCAGCTATCAGCTATCAGCTATCAGCGATTAGCTGAAGCCCTGGTTTTCCCCCATTGTACAATGGTACTGACTCCGATTCACTTCTGTGTACTCGGATGCCTGCGCGCAACGCCGCCTCGTTTAGCCTCACGCCCGCACACTCTTGGCCAATGGCAGCAATCGCAAATAAGTCTACCATCTGAAATTTGCGATCGATGCCATGTCAAAGAGTTTTTCCTGAACCTAGTCGTCCACGATCGAAACCCATGCAGGGAAGGAAGGCGGAAAAAAGTTTATGTCATATTCCGAGTCTTCCCACTCTTTGACCCAAAGCGGCACGGCGCCGGGGCTAGGAGTTGCAGAAAAGGTGCGTTCTTTGACTTCGATCGAGTGAAATAGCTGTTTTAAAGTATCTCCCCGATCCAAAGCTTCGCTGAGGATGTCGTCCAACTCAGGATCGACCCGTTTGACGCGGTTTTTGTCCTCCTCCAGCCACAGAAGTTTCAAAGACTTCAGATCCCTCGGACTGAGGATGCTCTTGTAGTACACGCGCTTAAGGGTCGCTACGGGCTCCAATGAGCGTTCGATCCTGCGAATTTGCTGAACTCGCAGGTAGTGCCATTCCGCTAAACGCTTGCTTTCCGAAGGCGGGAGAGTACCCTTGCCCGCTGCGTGTTTGTAGTCGTATTTAATCAAACTGCAAGCCATATTGGCTAGCAGGTGAATCAACTGTTTTTCTTTGGGTGTTGCCTGACGCCGTTCCTGGGTTCTTGTCAATACGCGCTGTCTGCGGGTAGTTTCGAGAGTATTTTCCATTGGGTTTTTACGAGATGAAATACGATTGTGCCAGATCCAAATCCCGAACATCAGAAGGTAAGGAAGTTGATAGGCGGGGAAACTCCACCGACAGACTCGCCTTACCTGTTTATTTTCCCATTCACCGTTCTCTGAAACTGACCCCCTCCGGGATTAGGTAGACTGATATTGGGATCTAGTTTCAACCGCCTCGATTAAAGGCCGTTGCGACAACAAACACCACCACAACTACAACCACAACCACAACCGCACTCCGGGGGAACCACACAAGAGCAATTGCTAGGATGATATTTTCCTAGACTTGTAGGTAATACTCACGACAATTGGTGTAGACTGAAGTAGCCTGC
>NZ_JAUBUJ010000077.1:0-42487 GCF_036705405.1 Microcoleus sp. B13-B6 | reverse complement strand
TTTAGCGGCAACCCGACAGACTGCAAAGTTGACAGAATATCCTGCTTGACTCTTAATAAATTTGCCGCTTTAGCAATGGCAGGCTGCACATCTTCTGTTATCAGCAAATCTACTTCATCAAGATAGTCAAAAACTTCATATATTGGCGATAGCAAACAAATATCGCAGTCCAGATAAATAGTTTTCTCAAAAGGAGATTGTTGATACAAAGCCAGCTTAGCTTGTCGCGATGCTAAAACAGGATTTTTGTGAGACGGTGCGGCATGCAATCTCACATTTCCGAACACCAAAAGTAATGGATATAAAAATCGCGGGGATCTATCTATTAAAATAATAATTGGTTCGCGGTGAAACTTCCTGACTGAAGCTAGAAAATGTATGCAGTCTTGAAATGAATACAATCCAATTAAAATGGTGATAAATCCTCTATCTTTTTTTTCTAACGATAGTAAAAATCGAAATTTAATAAGGCAATTAACTGTGTTTTTAATAACCGATAGAGATATTGCCAATGCTCAAACTGCAATTTAGCCCAAACTTTATCCCAAAAGGTTCTTACTTGATTTTTTTCCCAGTCCCAATGAGCCAAAGAATGCTCCATAATTTGAGCGAGTTCCTGCCACCCATCATTACGAATATTCCACCCAACTTTAGCAGTTGCTAACCCAATGGGATTACCGTCTTTTGTTTTGACTTTTTGCACTTCAAAAAATCTTCCAATCTTTCCCCATTCTTGAATAAACTGAATTTCTTTCCCATTGTCTCTCGCAATTACGAACAAGTTTTCTGGAACAAAACTTACATTCTTCAATGGTATTTCTAGCTTTTTGGCTAATTTATGAATTGCCTCTTTTCTCCCCGGCAATGATTGATTTGGTGGATGTTCTAGAATGGGAATAAACTCTTTACAAGTAATTCCTGACATCCATTCTCTCTCCGGCACTTTTCCTATGATTCTTGTATCTGCATCCACAAAGATTGTCACTCGGCATAATTCTAAGGCTTTTTTTAGTGCAAATCGTTTATCATTATAACAATAATCTACACCTTCGCGACTTTTTTTAAAGGCGAAAACATTCGTCAACTTCTGAAAGTCATTTGGGTAGTCAGTACAAACAACTAGCATCGTCCCTAGAGAATGAGTTTCTAAGTCTGCTGCTAGTTGTTTGGCTAATTCGCGATACTTTTTCCCAAAAGCTAAGGTGCAAAAACAAAAATCTTTGTAACTGTTTAACATTATTTTTGACTCAATTTTTGCACTTGTTTTATTTGAGTTTATGCTAACTGTGACGCTTTTGATGCCACTGCCAAGCATGGGAGATAATGTTCTTAATGTCGGGATATTCGGGAGACCAACCCAAGGTTTCGATCGCCTTTTTGCTGCTGCCAACCAAAGAAGGCGGATCTCCCGGACGCCGTTCACGCTCAACAGCCTTAATCTCTTTTCCCGTCACTTGGCGAGCCGCTTCTATCACCTCTTTCACCGAAAACCCGCCGCCATTGCCCAAATTAAAGAAATCTGATTTGCCACCATTTAACAAATATTCTAATCCCAAAATGTGAGCAGATGCCAAATCGTTAACGTGAATGTAATCCCGGATGCAAGTACCGTCAGGAGTCTCGTAATCCGTGCCAAAAATCGCGATCGAATCTCGTTTACCCAAAGCCGCGAACAACACCAGTGGGATCAAGTGAGTTTCTGGATTGTGATCCTCTCCTAACAACCCGTTAGGGTCAGCCCCAGCCGCGTTAAAATAGCGGAAACAAACAGACTTGAAATCATACGCAGCGTCAAAATCCGACAAAATCCTTTCTACCATTAACTTAGTAGCACCGTAGGGATTGATCGGATTTTGCGGGTGGTCTTCTGTGAGCGGAATTTTCTGCGGTACACCGTAAGTCGCGCAAGTAGAAGAAAACACCAATTTCTTCACGTCAGCAGCGATCATTGCTTCCAAAAGCGTAATAGTGCCGATGACATTGTTGCGATAATATTTAGCTGGGTCGGTAACAGATTCGCCCACGTAAGCGTAAGCAGAAAAGTGCATTACCGCATCAATCTTGTGCGTAGCAAACAAGTTGTCTAGAAGAGTGCGATCGTTCGTATCGCCAACTACCAACTCGACCTGCAAAGCCCGATCTACTATATCTCTGTGACCGTAAACTAAATTATCCAAAATCACCACACCGTAACCGGCGTTTTTCAGCGCTAATACCGCGTGAGAGCCAATATATCCAGCTCCGCCCGTCACCAAAATAGTTTGTTTTTCTGAACTCATTTTCTTCTGCCTGTTTTTGTAGCTGGGATTGCCAAGAGCCTTGTTACTTTGAGACTTCCACATCAGACGCTTTCACACTCCGCGTGAGCCGGAGAATTAAAGCGAAATATATAGGCTTTGCTGTGCCCGACGGGACGATCGCACTCCTAAAAAACGCTTTTTACACTCCAGACAGATGCTGAGGGAGCAAGTCTTTCTGTTCACTCGATAAACTTGAGGCGACCAATTTGGATATAATCAAATATCCGATTAATCTGATGTCGATCCTCTTCTGAAATTTTATCATCTGACAGGATAGCCGAAGTCAAAACTAAGTGTTCCCTGCGACTGATCTTGCCAGACGCTACAATCCGATCGACTTTTTGAGAAATTGTTAAGTTCGATTTGTTGTGAGATGTTCGCATTTATTCGATCGCTTTTATGCCAAAATAGTTAAAGCCGATTGCAGTTCATGACCCAAAAATGGTGCGTACCCGACCGCAAATCAATTTGCTCAACAGCAGAAATAACGTATCAGAAACGTATCAGAGTTTTACTTCCCAAGATAGATATGCGGACTTAATAAATCTGCAATCAGCCTTCGGATAGCGTTCAGACTAACTTAATTATATAATATTTTTCCGAGAGAGGCACTTTTCTATGCAGGTTTATCGGCTTCCGGTACTCTCCGACAATTACATTTTCTTGCTGCACGACCCCGATAGCCACACAGCAGCAGTCGTCGATCCAGCGCGATCGCAGCCAGTGTTAGAGCAACTGCAAGCACTCGGAGCCGAATTAACAGCAATTTTCAATACGCACCACCACAGCGACCACGTAGGCGGCAACCAGCAACTGATCGATCGCTTTCCCCAAATTAAAGTTTACGGCGGCGCAGAAGACCGAGGCAGAATACCCGGACAGCAAGTGTTTTTACAAGCGGGCGATCGAGTTTCTTTCGCCAACAGAACCGCCGAAGTCTTCTTCCTACCCGGCCACACAAAAGCTCACATCGCCTACTATTTCCCCCCCAACAACCCCAGCGAAACCGGCGAATTGTTCTGCGGCGACACCTTATTTGCTGGAGGCTGCGGCAGGCTCAAAGAAGGCACTCCCGCCCAAATGTTAGCCTCTCTGCGGCAACTGCGAAACTTGCCTGATAGTACGAGAGTCTGGTGCGCCCACGAATACACGCTGAACAACCTGCAATTTGCCTTGAGTGTGGATGGCGACAATCCCGATTTACAGCAGCGCTTCGCCGAAGTCAAGGAAGCGCGCAGTCGATCGCAACCTACAATACCATCATCGATCGGGCTCGAAAAAAGCACAAACCCATTTTTGCGCTGGGATTTTCCCAACATCCAATCAGCCACCAACACCCGCGATCCAGTGCAAACCTTCGCTCGATTGCGCGGCATGAAAGACCAATTTTGAACTTAACGTTTTTGTTGTTTCAGGTAACTCTTAAACTTGAGTATCGGTTCGCTCAACCATCGGTCAAGTCTTTTGTATTTTAGGTGAAAGCTCGACAGCCCCTTAAACTTATTTGGGATTTTTTCCAGTTCATCCTTAAACGGTGTCTGAGACAACATATCGAGCCATAATTGATTGGGGGCGGAGCTTTCCCACGGTTTCGGTCTTGACATAAAGTGCATCACTTTACTTGACATATCATCAGTCTTGTGGTTGTTCCATATTTGGTCTAATTGCTTCCACCTTCCCACTAAAACTGAATTTAATGCACCTTGATCGCGATCGCCCCAAACGTGGGTTCTAGCATTTTGGAGCAACTTTTCCGACAGTTGCTCTTCCTCCCAAAGCTTCATGTTGTAAACTAAAACACCACTATTGAAATAAGGGTTTCGAGCTTGATAATTGTTGGGATTTCCCCAGAAGTTGGCGGCGGCTGCTATCGGCATAGTTTGAAAATCTAGGTTCCACAGCGACTTTAAGCTGTCCAGAACGATCGTATCGCTGTCGAGCCAAATCAGCCTTTCTGTTTCTTTGGTATATTTTCGCGGCTCCAATTTAACGTAAGGAAGTTTAGAACCTGATACCGAAAGAAGTTGGTCGTAATTAGATTGCAATTCTTGCCATTCAATCGGGTATTTGCAGCAATTCTGTAACTGTTCCTTTTGCGGTGAATATATCCTGGTAGATACAACGGTAATTTTGACCTCCTCCTCCCCAGATTGGCTAACATTCAGATCTACAGACTTGAGAAGTGCTGCTAACCCCAGAATATAGGTGCGATCGGCGGCTGTGAATATGTGCATAGGATTAAGTTTGTGAGATGAACGGCAAACGTGACACAAACGTTGGGACTGGAGGAAGCAGGCGACCCTGTATTGAGGTAAATGCGATCGCCCGTTTACCGTTGAGACGAACAAAATCTTGCCTAAATTTCCGGTTAGATTTACACAAAGAAACGGGGTTTCTAAGTAGGTAGGCGCAAATAAAGTTTACAATGTAACAGAATGTAAGGCGGGCGTAACAAGAGCGATTGCTTCGTTTCACTCGCTGCGAGAGAGGGGTTATGTATTTTCAAGCTTCATCTACTTATTTACCTGTGTGCAAGTGCCATCTGTGCGCGCCCGAAAACAAGCAACAGCCATTGGTAATATGCAGCAACGCGATAAATAATGAGAGGGACTAACCTGGCATTTGAAACAGCCAGAAAATTCCCCGTCGCCTGTGCTGAATCCCGCAACTGGTTCAGACGTGGGACTCTACGATAAAATAAATTGTCTAGATATCGATATTACCGCAGAACGATCGACATCCATCTTAGGTTTGAAGTGTCACCCTGCTCAAATCAAAAGTTCCTCTGGTTATTTCCCTATTATTGACCGCCATGTGCTTTGCCCAAAGTAAAATGAGCGTTGTTAGAAACCGATGCAAAACCCCCCCAATACTGAACCCCAAGCAAAAATCGACCCCTCTGTTTCAACGGATTCTAACAAAGCGTTCTACCCAGCCGCGCCTTTGCCAACTGATGTAGGGATGGTTCTGCAATTGGCAGATGGTAGCATTCAGGGCTGCAATTCTCACGCCCAGGAGCTATTGGGGATGACAGCAGAACAGATGCAGGGCTGGACTTCAATCAACAGTCGCTGGCACACTCTGCGTGAAGATGGCTCGGATTTTCCCGGCGAGACACATCCGGCGATGGTGGCGCTGCAAACCGGGCAACCATGCTCAAATGTCATCATGGGCTTTGATCGGCCACAGGGAGAATTGATTTGGTTGAGGCTCAATTCTCAACCTTTATTTCAGGGAGATCGATCGACTCCCTATGCGGTAGTAACCACCTTCACTCCTATCGCTCAACAAAAGCCTGAACCAGTCTGTAACGCGCCCGCGCCCCAACTGTCAGACACCCTCGAAAGTATTTCGGACGGGTTTTTTACTTTGGATCGAGATTGGCGATTTACCTACCTCAATTCGCAAGCAGCGCGGTGGCTAAATCGACCCTCGCAAGATTTGATTGGCAACAACATTTGGGAAGAGTTTCCCGAATCAGCGGGCAGTTTGTTTGAGATCGCATCTTGCACCATTCTCAAGAACGGGCAAGATGCCCGTTCCACAAAAGATGAATTTTCTTCTTGTGGAACAGGCATCTTGCCTGTTCGGGAACAAATTACGGTTAGTTTTGAATCTTTTTATCCGCCACTCAATGCTTGGTATGCGGTACGAGCCTATCCCATCCCATCGGGACTTGCCGTTTATTTTCAAGATGTCACCGAGCAGAAAGCGGATCGGGCTGATTCAATTAAACAAGCACAAACTGTGCAGCAACAACTAGCAGAAATCGAGGCGATTTATGCTAGTGCGCCGATCGGACTTTGCTTCCTCGATACTGAGTTGCGGTTTGTCCGCATCAACGATCGCCTAGCAGAAATTAACGGAGTTCCAGCCGCCGCCCACATCGGCAAAACATTGCGCGAAATCTTGCCAGAACAAGCAGATGAGTTAGAGCCGCTTTACCGACAAGTTATTGAAACTAAAGTTCCTCTCAAACAGCTCGAAGTTCGCGGGACGAACTCAGCACAGCCGGGAGTCGATCGCGATTGGCTGTTGAGTCTCTATCCGCTGAAAGCCGAGGACGATCGCGTGCTGGGCGTGAATGTGACGGTGCTAGAAATTACCGATCGCAAAGCTACCAAAAAAGAAATTCAACGGCTCAACCAAGAACTAGAGCGACGAGTCAATGAACTCGAATCGATACTTGATGCTGTACCCGTCGGTATTACGATCGCCCGCGACCCACAGTGTAAAGTAATTCGCGCTAACCGGTTTGCCCAGTCGATGTTGAAAGTGCCGCCCGATACCAATGTTTCTGGAACCGGAGAGGAAGCGGCAGTCCTTCCCTTTAGACGATTCCGCAACGGAGAAGAAATTCCGGGAGAACAACTGCCCATGCAACTGGCCGTGGCTTCCGGCGTCGAAGTGCGAGATGTGGAAATTCAAATGGTGCGATCGGACGGGGTAGCCTTTGATTGGTTGGTGAATGCGGTGCCGTTATTTGACGAAGAGGGCGCAGTTCGTGGCTGTGTGGCGGCCTTTATGGATATTAGCGATCGCAAACAAGCTCTTGCTGCTTTGGGTCGTTCCGAGGAACGCTATCGCACTTTGTTTGAGTCCCTAGACGAAGGTTTTTGCATCATCGAAATGCTGTTTGACGAAAACGAAAAGCCGATCGATTACCGCTTTTTGGAAGTCAATCCTGCCTTTGTCAAACAAACCGGACTCGAACAAGCTACAGGTAAAACGATGCGACAGCTCCTTCCAAATCACGAAAATTATTGGTTTGAGGTGTACGGCAAAGTCGCGCTCACGGGGGAACCCTTGCGCTTTGAACACGGCTCGGAACCCATGAACCGCTGGTTTGATGTTTCGGCGTTCCGCACTCCTGAGCCGCACAGCCGCAAAGTCGCCATACTTTTCAAAGACATCAGCGATCGCAAACAATCGGAGAATCTCCTGCGGCAACAGGAAGAGCAACTGCGGCTGTTCGTAAAACATTCGCCTGCGGGGGTGGCGATGTTTGACCGCCAGATGCGGTATATGCTGGTGAGCGACCGCTGGCTGGCAAGTTACGGGCTCGGCACTCAAAACATTGTGGGCCGATCGCACTACGACATCTTTCCCAATTTGCCCGATCGTTTCAAACAAATCCACCAGCGCTGTCTGGCGGGATCAGTCGAAATCTGCCAAGAAGAGCAGTTTCCCCGCCCTGATGGCTTAATGGACTGGGTGCGCTGGGAAATTCACCCCTGGCGAACCAACACCAATGAGATTGGCGGCATCATGATTTTTTGCGAAATCATCACCGATCGCAAAAACGCTGAACTCGCGCTCTCTGCGGCAAACCAACAAGTCAGCAATATTATAGAAAGTATTACCGATGCCTTTATGGCGATCGATTCACAATGGCGCTTTACCTACGTTAATGCCACAGCAGAAAAACTGCTTTCTCGATCGAGAAACGAGTTGTTAGGTCGATCGATATGGGAGCTATTCCCCGCCGAAAAACAATCCAATTCGAGGGTATATCAAGAATTTAATCGAGTCGTTAAGGAGCAAGTTTCTGTCAAATTTGAAGAGTTCTCGCCGTCGCTCCAGATGTATATAGAAGTGAGCGCATATCCAGCGGCCGAAGGACTTACGGCTTATTGGAGCGATATTAGCGATCGCAAACGCACGGAAGAAGAACTGCGGCAAAAGAATGCGATTTTGAACGTGATTAACGAGTCAGCACCAACGCCAATTTTTGTCAAAGATCGAGAAGGACGGATTATTTATGCCAATCCAGCCACGCTGGAAATAATGGGCAAATCTGCTTCTGAAGTAATTGGTGGTCGCGATATCGATTTATACCCAGTAACAGAACTTGCAGTCACAGTCACGGAAAACGATCGGCGTATTATGGAATCCGGCCAAACAGAAGTCCTCGAAGAATCTCACGATGGCATTCGGACATTTCTGGTAATGAAAGCTCCATACCGCAATCAGGCGGGAGAAGTCATCGGCCTGATTGGCATCTCCAGCGAAATCACCAATCGCAAACGAGCAGAAGTCGCCATGCAAGAACAAACTAAGTTACTGCAAGTCATCATTGACAGCATTGGTGATGGTTTGATTTTGGCCAACCAACAAGGGGAGTTTGTGCTGTTTAACCGAGCCGCCGTGGCGATATTCGGTCAGCTATCGAATGAAAAATCCTGGGAGGAATGGTCGAGCACCTACGGGCTATTTTTGCCAGACCAAAAAACCCTCTTCCCCAACGCTGAGCTACCTCTAGCCAGAGCCATCAAAGGTGAATATGTCAATGATGTAGAAGTATTTGTCCGCCGCGAAGATGCCGAAAATCGCTGGATCAGTATCAGCGGTTATCCGGTAGTTGATATTAGCAGCGAAATCAAAGGCGGAGTGATTGTCTGTCGGGATATCACAGAACGCAAACAAGCTTTATCAGCGCTGCAAGAAAGCGAAGAACGATTCCGCAATATGGCTAACAACGCTCCATTTATGGTATGGGTAACAGACTCCACAGGCTATTGCACTTTCTTGAGCGAAAGCTGGTATGACTTCACAGGTCAAACTGAGGAAACAGGTTTGGGATTGGGTTGGGTAAACGCGGCGCATCCAGAAGACCGAGAACAGGCCAAAAATGTGTTCTTGACCGCCAACGAACGCCAGGAATCTTTCCGCGTGGAATATCGCCTCCGGCGCCAGGATGGCAGATATTCTTGGGTGATTGATGCGGCTGCTCCCAGATTTTCCGAAAGGGGACAATTTGAGGGTTATATCGGCTCTGTTATCGACATTACAGAGCGCAAACAAGTGGAAACTGAGCGCGATATGGTTCTGCAATTAGAACAAACTGCCCGCGCGGAAGCCGAGCGAGCTAACCGCATTAAAGACGAGTTTCTGGCGGTGCTTTCTCATGAGTTGCGATCGCCCCTGAATCCGATTTTAGGCTGGTCCCAACTGCTCGTCGGCGGCAAGCTGAACGCGAGTAAAAGTGCCAAAGCCTTTGAGACTATTGAGCGCAACGCCAGACTGCAATCTCAATTAATCGAAGACTTGCTTGACGTGTCTCGGATTCTGCAAGGAAAACTCAGATTGAATGTGACTCCGGTGAATCTGGCAACCATTATTCCGTCTGCTGTGGAAACCGTGCAATTAGCAGCCGAAGCTAAAAAAATTCAAATCCAAACAATCTTAAATCCCGATGTCGGGCAAGTTCTCGGCGATACAAGTCGCTTGCAACAAATTGTGTGGAATTTGTTATCAAATGCGGTGAAATTCACGCCCGAAGGCGGTAGAGTGGAAGTTCGATTAGGGCAAATCGCACGCCAAGCTCAAATTCAAGTCACGGACACGGGTAAAGGTATTCTTCCCGATTTCTTGCCTTATGTTTTTGACCATTTCCGACAAGAAGATGGCGCTACAACGCGCAAATTTGGCGGCTTGGGACTGGGATTGGCGATCGTTCGCCAACTGATCGAACTTCACGGCGGAACGGTGTTTGTAGAAAGCGCAGGAGTTGGTCAAGGAGCGAAGTTTACGGTGAGATTACCGCTATTAAATGATGATTCTAGAAGGCAGGAGGATGAAGCCCTCAATTGGTCAGCTTGTCCCGATCTCTCATCCTTGCCGCTAGCTGGATTGAGAATTTTGGTGGTAGATGATGAACTCGACTCGCGAGATTTTGTGGCTTTCGTGCTTGAGGAAGCGGGTGCAGAGGTGATTTCCCTCTCATCTGCTGCTGAGGCGCTAGAGTCGATCGAACAAACTGCACCGGATTTGCTCGTCAGCGACATCGGAATGCCCGAAATGGACGGGTATATGTTGATAAATCGCATCCGCACTCAGCTTGCGCCTGAGTATCGGCAGTTGTTGGCGATCGCCTTAACGGCCTATGCTGGAGAAGCGAACGAGCGGCAAATTTTGCAAGCCGGATTTGACCAACACTTAGCCAAGCCGATCAATTCGACCCAGTTAGTTGCTACTGTAGCGCGATCGATCGCCCGTGAGCGCCTTGAAAATAAAGCCTGAGCGATCGGTAAGAGATTGCACTGTAGTTGATTTAGCTCATTACAGCACCCGCGTTTTGCGTAATTTCAAACTGAATTTGCCCCTTAAAAATATTATCCCTGTTTCTTCCCTCGAACGTCGAATCTCGAACCTCGAATCTCAACATCCATCCATTAAATCCGTTAAATCCGTTACATCCGCTACATAATCCGTTGCCGAACTCCCTTGCGATCGCCCCTCAAACTTCGCTATTATAAAAAGTTGCAGTTAAAACCCCACAACCCACGATCATGGCCAAGCGCGTTCAATTAGTTTTAAATAAAGATGTCAGCAAACTCGGCAAAGCTGGCGACGTAGTAGAAGTAGCCCCAGGCTACGCCCGCAACTATCTAGTACCCCAAAACCTGGGATTTAAAGCCACTCCGGGCATTCTCAAGCAAGCAGAGCGCCGCCGTGAAGAAGAAAGACTGCGCCAGCTAGAGCTCAAGCAGCAAGCTGAAGTCCGCAAAACCGCCCTCCAATCGGCTGGGCCTTTCATCATCTCCAAGCAAGTTGGCGAAGCAGACGCGATTTTTGGTACTGTCACCAACCAAGAAGTAGCAGAACTGATTTTCAACTCTACCAGTCAAGAAGTCGATCGGCGCGGCATCACTCTGCCCGAAATTCGCCAAACTGGTACATACAAAGCTGAAATCAAACTACACGCAGAAGTTACTGCCGAAGTTGATATTCAAGTTGTTCCGATGTAATTAAGAGTCATCAGTCATCAGTCATTAGCCATTAGTTGTTAGTCATTAGCTAACAACTAAGCACTGCTAAGTAAGGACTCAATAACGCTAACTTGCAGATTGAGAACCGGAGCATCTCTCCAGAGAGTAAGAAGCATTTTTTCAGGAGTGCGAGATCGAGAGAGCGTGAGTCTGGTATAAACGCGAGCTCGCGACAGAGCGCACTCCTACAACCTTACACTGATAATAACTAATGACACCGCCGGAAAAACGGACACAAGCCCCGACGCTCATGAGAGTCGAACCTAAAATTTTAGGATCTTGTTCAAGCTCCCAGATTCATCTGTAGAGTAAATCTAAAATCTAAAATCTAAAATCTAAAATCGACTGACTGAGGACTATTGACTAATGAGCGATTTGATGCCGACAAATATAGAGGCAGAAGAAGCAATTTTGGGCGGGATTTTAATAGACCCCGAAGCTATTTCCCGAATTGCCGAACTGCTGCGACCGGAGTTTTTTGCCATCACCGCTCATCAAGTCATTTATCGATCGGCATTAGGGCTATTTTTACAGGGCCAACCTACCGATTTAATGACGGTAACAACTGCGCTAACCGACCGCAACCAGTTAGAGCAAGTAGGAGGACTAACTAAATTAGCACAATTAGTCGATCGCACAGTTTCCGCAGTCAACATCGACCAATATGCAGTTTTAGTAGAAGACAAATATCAGCGCCGCAAATTAATCGAAGCTGGCAACAACATAGTACAATTAGGTTACGAGACGGCAACACCACTAGAAACAGTCTTAGACCGCGCCGAACAAGAAATTTTCAGCATCACTCAAGAACGTCCGCAACAGGATTTAGTATCGATCGGCGAAACATTAAACCAAACATTTCAAGACCTAGAAAATCGCAATGAAGGCCTCACACTTCCCGGTATTCCGTGCGGTTTTTATGACTTAGATGCTATGACAGGAGGCTTTCAGCGATCGGATTTAATCATCGTTGCAGCCAGGCCGGCGATGGGCAAGTGCCAAGCAGCCTCTACCGTAATAGTAGAAAGTGATGGAACTGTTTCTAGTATAGAACAAATCTATCAAAAACGTCAAGCTGAATTACTAACATTAGGAGAAGATTGGCAATTTCACCTAACTAGACCATCAGCTTTTATAGATGATGGAATTAAGCCTGTATTTCGGGTTACAACAAGACTGGGACGATTTATAGAAACTACAATTACACACCCATTTTTAACAATTAAGGGCTGGCGGCAGTTGAGGGAAATACAAGTAGGCGATAAGATTGCTGTTCCCCGCAGGATGAATGTTTTTGGTAAAGAAACCATCCGAGACTGTGAAGTTAAATTATTGGCTTATCTAATTGGCGATGGGTGTTTGACACGCAGCGCGCCACACTTCACCAATGGAAATACTGCTATACTACAAGATTTTGCTGAAGCTGCTACTAGCTTCGGAGGTCTTAAGCTGCGATTTAACGATAAAGGGAGACGCGCACCAGAATATTATGTCATGGGCGATCGAGAAAGTTACACAGATAGTATAAAAAACTTTGGTTATAATTTAGAACTAATCCTTTTAAAACGAAATTTTGACTCTAAAAAATTAGCGCGAGAATTGAAAGTTCCACCGCGATTAGTCCGGTCTTGGGTGGAAGGAATAGCATTTCCCAATCAAGAATTATTTAGTGGCATTTGCAGAGTTTTAAGAGTAGATCCAGAACACCTAGCCGATGAGGGAATGGATGTTATTAATACAAGTCATAAAAATCCCCTGAGAAATTGGTTAGAAAAGTTAGGTCTGATGGGAAAAAATGCTCATGAGAAAACCGTACCGGACATAGTGTTTAGATTGCGGCGATCGCAAGTTGCCATTTTCCTCAACCGCCTCTTTTCAACTGACGGCTGGGCAACCCTACTTACCAGCGGTCAATCTCAACTAGGCTACTGTTCTGTCAGCGAAGGACTAGCCAGACACGTACAGCATCTACTGCTGAGATTTGGCATCATTGCAGCCCTCAAAAAGCGTTCTGTCAAATACAAAAATACTCGTAGACCAGCTTGGCAAATCGATATTACTGATGCAAAATCAATCAAAACATTCATATCAGAAATTGGCATTTTTGGCAAAGAGGTAGCCTTATTCAAAGTAAAAGAAGCATTAGAAAATAAAGAATCTCACAATAACCGCGATTTGATTCCTGTAGAGGCGTGGGAATACCTAGCATTAGCAAAAGGCAACGAATCTTGGGCATCCTTAGCAAAACGCGCAGACATCAAAGGTCACTCAAATATCCACGTTGGTAAACGTGCGCTGTCCAGAGAAAGATTTTTAGTTTTAGCAACGGCTTTAGATAATTTATGGCTGAAAAAACTGGCAGATAGCGAGGTTTACTGGGATGAAATAGTTTCTATCGAACCGATGGGAAACAAGCAAGTTTACGACTTAACTATCCCGGAGACACACAATTTTGTGGCTAACGATATCTGCGTTCACAATACAGCTTTCTGTACCAACATCGCCCATCACATCGCCGCCGGACAGCAAAAATTGCCGGTTGCCGTTTTCAGCTTAGAAATGTCGAAAGAACAGCTAGTGCAGCGTATCCTGTCGAGTGAAGCCAAAATAGAAAGTAACCGATTGCGATCGGGTAGAATCAGTCAAAACGAATGGGAACCAATCAGTACAGCCATTGGCAATTTATCAGAACTACCGCTGTTTATTGACGATACTCCCAATATTACCGTCACAGAAATACGATCGAAAGTCCGCCGCCTCCAAGCAGAACAAGGCGGAACCCTAGGATTAGTCTTGCTAGATTACCTGCAATTAATGGAAGGTACCAGCGACAACCGCGTGCAAGAACTATCTCGAATTACCAGAAGTCTTAAAGGTTTAGCCCGCGAACTCAACGTGCCGATTATTGCCTTATCTCAGTTGAGTCGGGGTGTGGAAGCCAGGACAAACAAGCGGCCGATGATGTCTGATTTACGCGAAAGCGGATGTCTCGGTGGCGATAGTTTAGTTACCTTGGCGGATAGTGGATTAGAAGTCCCGATTCGTGATTTAGTCGGCAAATCTGGCTTTGCTGTTTGGGGATTAAATTCAGATACTCTGAAACAGGAAAAAGCGATGGTGACTAATGCTTTTTGTACTGGAGTCAAGCCCGTCTGGGAGATGACGACTTGCTTGGGAAATTCGATTACAGCAACAGGCAATCATAAGTTCTTTACATCAGATGGTTGGAAGCGGTTAGATGAATTAAAAATAGGCGATCGAATTGCTACACCTCGATCAATTCCTTGTACTGAAGTGCAGACGATGGGTAATGCTGAATTAGCTTTACTAGGACATTTAATTGGTGATGGTTGTACTTTACCCCGACATACCATTCAGTACACGACGCGAGAATTAGATTTAGCTGAATTAGTTGCACATTTGGCTACAGAAGTATTTGGTGATAAAATTAATCCCCGCATTAAACGCGAACGCGATTGGTATCAAGTTTATCTCTCCGCTAGTTATCGTCTCGCTCCCAATATTAAAAATCCGATTACTAAATGGCTCGAACAATTAGAAATATTTGGTTTACTTTCCCATGAAAAATTTATTCCCAGTTTAGTATTTACCCAACCGCAAGAATCGATCGCTCTTTTCCTTCGACACCTATGGGCAACTGATGGTTGTATCAAACCGACTAAAGGGAAGAAATGTCTTTATCCAGCTATTTATTATGCTTCTAGTAGCGAGAAGTTAGCCAGAGGAGTCCGTTCTCTGTTGCTTAGACTGAACATCAATGCGGCTGTCAGAGTTATTTCTCAAGGTAAAAAAGGGCGCGCACAATATCAAGTTTGGTTAGGAGGGAAATCAGACATAGAAATATTTGCGAATGTAATTGGTGCAGTTGGTAATTATAAAAAATCTAGTTTGGAAGAGGTAAAAATATATTTAAATAATGCTGATAGTGGGAAGACTAATCGGGATTTAATTCCGAATGAACTTTGGCGAACTCAAGTCAATCTTGCCCAAAAGCGCCTTGGTTTAACCGTCAAACAGATGCAAGATTGCTTAGGTATGCGTTATTCAGCCACAACGGATTACAAATGTGATATTGGTCGAGAACGCGCATATCAGTTGGGGAATATTTTGGATGCCGAAGAGATATTCAAGCTAGCTGTTAGCGATATCTATTGGGATAAGGTGAGAGAAATCAATTTTTGTGGCGAAGAAATGGTTTACGATATGACAGTAGAAAATATTGAAAGCTTTGCCACACAAGGTTTGTATGCCCATAATTCCATAGAGCAAGACGCCGACTTAGTAATTATGCTCTACCGCGATGAATATTACAACCCTGATTCCCCCGATCGCGGAATTGCAGAAGTAATTATTACCAAACACAGAAACGGGCCCACAGGAATCATCAAACTATTATTCGACGCCCAATTTACCTGCTTTCGCAATCTGGCATCTCCGAAGCGATCGTAAATCAACCAGAACATACACAGAAACCCGGTTTCTTAAAAAAAACCGGGTTTCTAAACACCGTAAAAGTTTTACGTTGAATTAGATTGAGCTACCTAACCAGCGATTTTCAACAATTCCACATCAAAAATCAGCGTAGCATTAGGAGGAATCACCCCGCCCGCACCGCGAGCACCGTAACCGAGTTCAGGGGGAATAATCAATTGGCGGCGGTCTCCAACTTTCATCGTACCGACACCTTCATCCCAACCCTTAATTACTTGACCTACGCCAATTTTGAACTGAAAAGGAGAATTGCGATCGCGCGAACTGTCAAACTTCGTGCCATCCTCCAAAGTTCCCGTGTAGTGTACGACAACCGTCTGCCCGGTTTTTGGAGTCGCCCCCTTACCCTCTGTCAATTCAACATATTTCAGACCTGAATCTGTGGTGACAGTTTTCTCAGTATTAACAGTTTTCTCAGTATTATCAGTCATGTCATTGCCAGCGATAGTAGCTGGTACCTCTGGTAAAGTAGCATCAGCTACTAGCAAGCTATTTTCATTCAAAGACTGCGCTGACAACTTCTCAATAGCAGTCTCGGGTAAAAGATTGTTCAATTCGGCTGCAACTGCTTGGGACCCAGAACCGCCCATTTGAGCGACTATCAAAAACAAAAAGCAAACCAGCATTACTCCCAAGCTGACTAGAACTCCTCGCAAAATTAATCCTCCTAATACTTTTAACCGCGATATCTCAGATATCTAAGACATCTCGTACAACAAGAAATACCAAATGTTATCTGAACTTTTCTACCAAAAAAGGGCAGGTTCCAGATAATTTGAAAGGCAAAAGTATGAAGTCAGAATGTTTGTAATTCTACATAAGTGGCTTCTACATAAGTGCCTTTTTTTAGCCTTCTGCCTTCGGGTGACAATCTTATCACAAGATAGCAGCGAACTTCTCGCGGGCGTTAGCGAAGCTTGCAGAAGAGGATCGAACTCAGCGCCAGTTACGGTTTTCTAAATCCCGCATCTGACGTTCTAAACGATCGAGCCTTCCGCGCAACTCATCCATTTCCGACTGTCGGGGAACTCCCATATCTTGCAGCATATTCCGTAGTTGCCGCTGCAACTGCGTATCCCAATTGCCCTGTTCAGACTTGAGGTGCTCCGTCATGTCATCCACAAAGGTTTTGGCTTGCTCGGAATTGATTTTGCCATCTTTGACCCATTGCTCGCTCACTTCCTGCAATTTCTCTGCCACCAGGGAGGTAGTACCAATGCCCAGCATTACCAGTTGTTTGAGTAAGTTGCTATTGTTATCCATAGATTTTTCCTAATGTTGGCCCTTTCATACCCGATCGGCTCAGGTCGCCTGCTGTCGCTGCGAAACCATCTGTAAACTTAAAGTTACATCAGCGCACACCTACCTTTCTATTTTGGAGCATCCAGCCGCCTGATGGCGAGGCGATCGCCCATTCTCGGCGTTCGGAAAACCCCCTAATGAGCCTACCCACCACATTACCCCATCACCCTGCTGTCTATGCCTGATTGCCCCCGCTGTCACCAACCTGTAGACGCCCAAGCGCTCGCCTGTGCACACTGCAAAATCCCCCTCAAAGCTTTCGGTCATCCGGGTATCCCTCTTTATCGATCGAAACCCGAAGAATTTCTGTGCACTACCTGTATTTATCACGAAGACGACACTTGCAACTACCCGCAGCGTCCCTTTGCCAAAGAATGCACGCTTTATCACAATCAAGCTGAGCCACTTGTGCCACAGACGATCCGTTACAGCAGCGGCGGCTGGCCACAATCAATCAAAAATTGGTGTCAGCGCCATCTGGTTTGGTTAGCATTATTAGGTTTAATTATTATTAGCATTGCTCTGTCGATTTAATCTCACATCTTGCACCATTCTGAAGAACAGGCTTTTCGGCCTGTTCCACAGGAGATTAATTTTCTTGTGGAACAGGCCCGAAAGCCTGTTCATAAAAGGCTTCTTGACAATGGTGCAACATCTCAGTTTAATCTGATTGTACAAAGCGTAGAATAGAGAGATATCTGTTAATCTGGGTTGCTCTATTCTTCTCTAAATTATTCATGAGCTACGTATTCGGCATCGACGGCGGCGGCACTAAAACAATCTGCCTTTTAATGGATGACAACCACCTTGTTTTAGGACGGGGTGAAGCAGGGCCGTCAAATTATCAAACCCTGGGAATTGAGACAGCAAAACAATCCATCCAATTGGCGATCGAACGAGCAGTTCTGTCCGCTCAGGTCGAGTCTGTAGGCAATCTCAACATAGAAGCAATTGGTCTGGGACTAGCAGGCGTCGGGCGTCCAAAAGATCGTGAAATAGTGCAATTTGTAGTGCAGAACTTGCAGTTGACGAATACTTTACCAGTAACCCGATCGTTCCTGCCCAGGAATATAGTAATTTCCAGCGACTGCGCGATCGCACTTGCTGGCGGTACAGGCCATCCAGTGGGTATCGCCGTTATTTCAGGAACCGGTTCGATTGTTTTTGGGCAAAACCGTCAAGGGAAAACTAAACGAGTCGGCGGTTGGGGATACATTTTAGGCGATGAAGGCAGCGGATATAACATCGCCCTTCAGGGTTTGCAAGCTGCTTTGAAGTTCTATGACGGACGCGAAGATTTTACTGTGCTTGCGGAAAAATTTCAAGAGCATTTAGGCCTCAATAACCTAGAAGAATTGGTAGAAGTCGTTTACGGGCGCGGTTGGGGAGTCAAAGAAATTGCTGCTTTAGCGCCGATTGTCGAGGGAGCAGCAGCAGAGGGCGATCGCGTCGCTGACTGCATTATCAATAATGCTGTGGCCGAATTAACCTATTCAACAAAAATAGCCATTTCAGCGCTATTTAACCAAACAGAAGAATTTGAAATTGTGATCGTAGGAGGTGTGTGGGGTGGAGAGGCAAATTGCCGAGGTCGGTTTGAAGCGGCCATAAGTGCGATCGCCCCAAAAGCTAAGGTAATTTCGCCCCGATACGAACCAGCTTTCGGTGCTGGATTGCTAGCCTTAAACGCTCTCAACAATTAATTGTTGACTGTTGACTGTTGACTGTTGACTGTTGACAAGCGAAATATTTTACACCTACTTTCCAGCTTCCCGATCCATCTGTGGAGTCAAATCTCAAATCTCAAATCTCAAATCTCAAATCTCAAATCAACTGGCTGTTGACTGTTGACTATCTTCCTTATCTTCCCGATCGCCCCTGTATTGGGGATTTTCTCGATTTTTCCAAATTTTAAACTTCTGGATTATCAACCTTATCTTCCCAACTGGTAGAATTCCAGCCTGCCATAATCAAAACATCAGATGAATGCGAAACCAGAAACAAATTTAGCAGTAGTGCGTTCCTAAGTAAACAAAAACGACAGCAAGGAGACAATTTATATGATTACTTCTCAAAAATGGCGTTCAGCAACAGCAGCAATCCTCGCACTGGGCATTACAGTGGGAACCAGCGCGCCGCTGGTGGTAGCTACTCCCGCAGAAGCCCAACAACGAATTTCCCAATTTGATAGCATCCGAATTCCGTCGGGCAGTGTAATTCCAGTTAGCTATGAAAAAGACAAAATAGTTGTCACCCGCGAAGAAACGGCACCTTTAACTTTAACAGTAGCGCAAGACATCCGCACACCTCAAGGCAGAGTATTAATCCCTGCAGGCAGCCAGATAGTCGGGGCACTGCAACCTGTCAGAAGAGGCAATCAAAGTGGTACTCAATTTGTTGCCAGAGAGTTAATTATCAGCCGCCGCCAACGCTATCGGATTGACGGAAATTCAGGAATTATTACCCGAACCGAAAGAGTCCAAAAAGGTGCTGGCACAGGTTCAGTAGCGCAAGGTGCAGCCTTGGGTGCAGCAGCAGCAGCAGCACTCGCAGGCATTACCGGCGACAAAGCGATCGCGACTGAAGAAGTATTAGGAGGCGCTGGGATCGGCGCTTTAGCTGGAGTATTGTTGGGGCGGCGCAGCGTTGACGTGCTCGTGATTCGCCCGGAACAAGATTTGGCAGTGAGATTGCGATCGGACATCGTGCTCCGCTAATATTGGGCTATTCGGATTAATTATTTGCAGTAAAACATTGTCGATCGCTAACTTGTGGTCTCCCGATCATTGGCTAGGCATACTGTTAAGGTTGTGCCTAGCCATGTTTGTTGGCGGAATTATTGGATGGGAGCGCCAACTCAGAAACAAACCAGCGGGATTGAGAACTCATATGCTAGTAAGTATGGGTTGTGCACTGTTTGTTTTAATGCCGCTGGCAATGGGGAAAAATGAAAACGGAGGAGATGCTGTAGCGCGCGTAATTCAAGGGATTGCTGCCGGGATTGGGTTTTTGGGAGGCGGAGAAATCCTGCGGCAAAATCACCAGGAAAGAGGCAAAGTTGAAGTTCACGGCCTCACCTCTGCCGCCGCTATTTGGGTGTCAGCAGCTTTAGGAACTGCTGCCGGATGCGGGTTGTGGCAACTGGCATTAATTGGCGCTTTAATGTCGCTGTTTGTTCTGAGAGTAATTAAAGAGTTAGAGCGTCGAGCTCGTAGGAAATAGTCTCAAGGATTATATAAAAGTGGGTATAATAACCGTTATAACGTTTGTAGTGACGGGAAGTACGAGCGAGTTTTATGACGGTCAAAATCCTCACTACCAACTAATTTTATTGCGGTCGATGGAGGGTAAATAATATTAGCTGTTTCATACCAAGTCCAGTTAATCATTGAGCATAAATTGTTGGCCCTCATCCCAGCCATACCTCTCAAGAAAGTGAAAAATGAGCCTTACACAATTTGAGGATGATTATTGTGGGCATTGGTGTCAACTTAACGTTAAACCCTCATTCCGGCAGGGGTTTCAGCAAGAGTCTCAAAGTCAAAGTCCTCTCAAAGAGGACTAATGAGTTCTTCAGTCCTCTTTGAGAGGACTTTCGCTATGAGACAGGGAATTCATTCCCTGGCGGACTTCCGGGTGAGCGGGAGGACTGGCGGACTAAAAGCTTAAGTTGACACTAATATATTGTGGGGTGTTCCGCCTGGTGTGAAAATACACGCCTTCGGACTACGAGAGCCCATTCCACAAAAAAACAATCAAAATTATCCCGCAATTATGCAACGCCTACAAAGTGGCTCAAACGCTTGAAATCTCTGCTTGGGGCGATCGATAAATCTTCTCCATTTGATAGAGAATTAACAATACATAACTTTTCAAGCATAATGCTCAACTGTTACGAAGCAAACACCTTGACAGGTCTAGTCATCCAAGCCTGACCTTTGACGAGTCAAGTCCTCACTCTCCACTGACATATTCATTTTAATATTTATTTCAATTTTATTTAATTTGCTCAACACCCATTGAACCAAAATACCAATATTTTATAATTTAATTAGTAGAGAAGTCATCCAAAAATTATAGCTTTTCCGCGTTTGTTGAGGATAGAAAATAATCGTTATCTTGCCAGATAAGTGAACAAGAAATTAATTCCTATCCGGGTAAATTGGCATTTTAATCACTTCCAAAGACTCTTGCCTCACCCGACCAGCCATCGCAGCTAACTGCAAGCTCATAAAAGCATTCAAATCTTCCAAATCACACTTTGCTGAGGAAAAAATCTTCTGCATTTCATTTTCTGCTTCCAAACTCAGATATCCAGCGGCAATAGCTTGTTTTACAACTTCACGAACCTGCACTGTAGAAATGTCCCTTACTAAATTTCAACTAATCAAAAGCCAACTAATTACTAAAAGGAAGTTTCGGAAGCCGTCTCGCCAAAGATTTCAAATTTTTTCAGCTCGCGAGACTCTTGTTTCACTCCTCCGGACATAGCTGCTAGTTGCAAAGCCATAAAAGCATTTAAGTCTTCCAAGTCATATTTGGTGGTAGTTAACATCCGCCGCAGTTGATTTTCGGCTTCAAGGGTTAGATAGCCTAGAGCCAGAGCTTGCTGGGCGAGGTCGCGAATTAGTACCATAACACTTCCGGATTTTATTGGTTCAAGCCTCAGTATCAACTTTTTTCACAGAATCAGCAGTGACGGCTATTGCTCGATCGGTGTGACATTGTGACGGGCCACTCGTGACAGCCGGAGTCGCAGAGTGTGACTAATTATTTGCAAGGTTGTGACGGCGATCACATGGGGGATGCCAGAGGAGGAGTCGGAGAGTGGGGAGTCGGAGAGTGTCCGGGTGTCTGGGTGCGGGAGTCGGAGAGTGTCCGAGTGGAGGAGTCGGAGAGGGGGAGCATTTTTCTTCTTCCCTCGGACTAATGACTGATGACTACTGCCTTCTACCTTCAGAAGACGCTCAACGTCTATAATCAGCAAGTTAAATATTTACTGCAAGACCCATATGGAACTAGCTCATAAAGATTTGCTACAACAAATAGCCCGACTATCTGAAACTTATGCTAATTTGGCCGATCGCCTATCCCAAGCAGCAAAACAACTGCAAGACTCCGGCCTTCCTCCCTCTGACAGCTTGCTGCAAGAAGTAGCCACCTACAGCCGCAACTTTGCTGCAGTCCAAAAACAAGCTCTCGAAGCAAACAACTCCGCGATCGCCCCAGGGGAAATTACTTCCCTCAAAGACATTCAAAACTTAGTCGAGACTGCCGCAGCTTCTGAAGGTAAAGCAGAAATTCGCGATGCAGCATTGAAAGTGATCGATCGAGTATTGGCGATCGCCCACCGCGAACAAAGCGACTTCGCGCCCTTACAATCAGTTCATGCCAGAGCCCGCGAACTGCAGCGCGCAATTTCCGAATCAACCCCAACTCAACTGCATTCAGACGCAGAATCCTTAGTCAGCGGCAAACACCCAGTTTCAGCAGTCCTCGCCCTGGTGGAACAGCAAGACAAATTAGACGACGAACAGTGGGTAATCCTCGAAGAAACAGTCAGCGCCGCTTTTGGCAAACAAATAGCCGTAGCCATTTCCAGAGGCAAATTAACCATTGCTGAGATGGTAAAAGCAGCACCTGCAAAAGTCGAACCCGCATTTAAACCAGCGCCAGAACAAAAAATCAGCGCCGAACCTTTGCCAGAAGTGATTGTCATCCCGTCAGGAAATGTGGCACCGAAACAAGTTACAGTTGCGCCACAGATCCAGATTTTGGAATCCCCCGCACCTTCTGCCCCCATGCACGAGGTGATTATTGTTCCCAGTGTGGAAGTACCTAAGTCTCTTCAGACAACCGGTTCCGGGAACATTGTTTTTGGAGCACCTAGGGACATTCAACCAGCGGTGGCAGTAGAGGGCGCTTTGGGAATCAAAGTTTTGGTGCACATTCAGGGAATTGGCGATCGAACTTTCGGTTCTCAAGAATACGCGGGTTCTAAGGGTCAAGGGCGGCGCGTCGAAGGATTTCAAATTAATATCGATCCCCCAATTCCCGGCTTAAATGTCGAGTACATGGCTCACGTCGAAGGTGTTGGCGATACTCCTTGGCTCAGCGAGGGAGAATTGGCCGGTTTTCGGGGTCAAGCGAAACGAATTGAAGGATTTGCAGTGCGGTTGAGCGGGCCGCAAGCTGATAAGTACGACGTATTTTATACCGCTCACATTCAGAATATCGGCGACACCGACGTGTCCTCCAACGGCGAATATTGTGGCACTCGTGGCAAAGCTTTGAGGATCGAGGGTATCAAAGTTTGGATCGCGCCGTCTGCTAGTTCGCAAGCTGCGGCGCCTGTGGGTTTAAAAGTGTTGGCGCATATTCAAGGAATTGGCGATCGAACTTTTAGCGATCGAGAATACGCGGGTACTAAAGCTCAAGGCCGCCGCGTGGAAGGATTTCAAATTAAAATAGAGCCTCCCGTTGCCGGTTTAAATTTGCAGTACATGGCTCACGTTGAAGGAGTTGGCGATACTGCTTGGATCTCGGAAGGGGAGTTAGCTGGATTCCGGGGCAAAGCCAAGCGGATTGAGGGATTTGCCGCGCGGCTGACTGGGCCGCAAGCTGATAAGTATGACGTATTTTATACGGCTCACATCCAGAATGTGGGCGATACTCCTGTTACTGCTAACGGTCAATATTGCGGCACTCGCGGCAAAGGTTTGAGGGTTGAGGGGATGACTGTTTGGGTTGAGCCGAAAGCGTAAAAAGTGAGAATGAATGGAAAATTTGCAGTTGCATTTTCCATTCATTTAACACCGGGTTTTTAACCAAAATATGCCATGACATTCAGGGGTATTAGGTGAAAAAATCCGGTTTATCGCCACCCAACGACAGGAATTATAGCGCACGATCTCAGAAACCGGGTTTCTGAGTGTATTTTTCGTACTCAACCGAAATTTGTCGCAGAAACCCGGTTTCTCGTCACCTGCAAAGTCTTGGCGCACGCCGATCTCACTACTATTTGTTAAATTGGTTGAAAATAATGCTTGAACAATAGGTAAAAGCTTCAAAAACAAGAGTTAAGTTTAATCAAATTTTGTATATTAAACTGATCAAAGTGCTATGACACAAAATCATAATGAGCCTAAAGAATACGATGCCGTCCTTGGCGGTCAATCCTCAATACCAACTAACGCTGCTGTTTTGGGAGGTATTGAAGGTGTAAAAAAGCGCTTGGCAAGTACAATTATTTATCAAAAAATTGCCGCTGTCTCCGAAGCTCTTAAGTATGGAGAAGCTGGTTTATATTTGGTGATTCGTGCTTTAGAAGATGAATCAGAGCAAGTAAGAAAAGCTGCATATTTGTCGCTTCGAGATAGATCGGAACCGAGAGTGGAAGAGATTTTAAAAGAATACAACCTGTGGAGGACGGGAGGGAAATCGTATACTTTTGGCTGGCATTTAGGTTTAATTGATTTCGTTGCCATCTGCCCGGACGGACAAACTTTTGTCAGTGGGGGTCAAAGCGAGAAAACCATCAAAGTTTGGAAATTGCATACCGGGGAATTGATAAGAACTCTTACAGGACACTCAAACTCGGTTACATCCATTGCTATCAGCCCGGATGGGCAAACTCTTGTCAGTGGGAGTTACGATGGCACCATCAAAGTCTGGAATCCACATACCGGAGAATTGATGAGAACTCTTACAAAACATTCATCCCCCGATACAGTATCTATTGCCATCAGCCCAGACGCGCAAAGTTTTGTCAGTGGTAGCCGTGACGGTACCATCGAAGTCTGGAATCTGCATAGCGGGGAATTAATAAGAACTCTTACAGGACATTCATCTTCAGTTACATCCATTGCTATCAGCCCGGATGGGCAAACTTTTGTCAGTGGGAGTTACGATTGCACCATCAAAGTTTGGAATCCGCATACCGGAGAATTGATAAGAACTCTTACAGGACATTCATGCTCGCTTTATTCTCTTGTCATCAGCCCGGATGGGCAAATTATTGTCAGTGGGAGTAATAATAATACTATCAACGTCTGGAATTTGCATAGCGGGGAATTGATAAGAACTCTTACAACACCTCCACGCTTGATCTCGGTTTGTTCCTTTGCTATCAGCCCGAATGGGCAAACTCTTGTCAGTGGGAATGACCGTACAATCAAAGTCTGGAATCTGTATAGCGGGGAATTGATAAAAACTTTTAGAGGACATTCAGGCTCGGTTTTGGTTTCTTCCCTTGCCATCAGCCCGGATGGACAAACTCTTGTCAGTGGGAGTTACTATAAAATCCAAGCCTGGAATCTACATAGCGGGGAATTGATAAGAACTATTGAAGGATATTTAACATCCGTTAATTCTGTGACTGTCAGCCCGGATGGGCAAACTTTTATCTGTGGGAGTCGCAACAAGCTCGGAATTTGGAATCTGCATACTAAAGAATTTAGCGCAATTATAGAAGGACTTTCAACCGCGGTTAATTCTTTAGCTATTAGCGCGGACGGGCAAACTCTTATCAGTGGGAGTAAAGACTGCACTATCAAAGTTTGTAACCTGCATAGCAGGAAATTGATAAGAACTCTCGCAGGACATTCAGGCTTAGTTAATTCCGCCACCATCACCCTGGATGGGCAAATTCTCCTCAGTGCAAGTAACGACAAAACCATCAACGTCTGGAATCTGCATAGCGGACAATTGATAAAAACTCTTGAAGGACATTCATCTTCGGTAAAATCCATTGCCATCTGCTCATACAGACAAACTATTGTCAGTGGCAGTGGGGACAAAACCATCAAAGTCTGGAGTCTGTATAGTGGAGAATTGATAAAAACTCTTGCAGGGCATTCAGGTTCAGTTAATTCCATTGCTATTAGCCCGGATAGGGAAACTATTGTCAGTGGCAGTGGGGACAAAACCATCAAAGTCTGGAATCTGCATACTGGGGAATTGAGTAAAACCCTTACAGAACATTCAGGGTCAGTTAATTTGGTAGCTATCAGCCAGAACGGAAAACTTATGGTCAGTGGAAGTAGCGATCAAACCATCAAAATTTGGAGCTTGCCGGACAAAAAATTGATAAAAACTCTTTCAGGTTCAGACTTGGGTAAATACATTGCCATGAGCGCCGATGGCAAAACTATTGTTAGTGGGGGTAATGAGCGAACAATCCAAGTGTGGGAAGTGCCGTAAAGTTTCAATCACCCTTTAACCATCAAACTCAGGAATTAAAAAACAATGACATAAATTTCCTAGCATAATTAGGAAAGTTCCTTAATGAAGCGCTGTATTGAAACGCTCGAAATCAAACCTATAAAGTGTGTAAAATAAAAAAATCATGCCATACAGTCAATTTACTACGATCGCCAAAGCGAAACAAGCTTTCGGTCTCACAGTCCAAGAGGGAACTCGCTTTATACCTCCGCTAAACCCGATCGCACCCTCAGACATTCTCAGCGGTACTCTCAATGATAGCCTCCCCATCGTCGCTACATCGGGAAGTGAAAAAGCGCGATCGGAAGGAATCATCTATCCCGTACTGCTGGAAGTGAGGCGGATTCTCGATCGCCAAATTAGCCTCTTCTCCGGCGAAGATTTCACCATCGACGAAGCTGTCGGACTGAATGGAGTGTTTGATTTTCTGCTGACGCGATCGTCCGAAGTCCTAGAAATTGAAGCCCCCGCCGTTGTAATTGTCGAAGCTAAAAAGACCGACCTCAAAAGCGGATTGGGTCAGTGTATTGCCGAAATGGTTGCCGCTCAACGCTTCAATCAAGCCAAAGAAAAAAACATCCCCATCATTTATGGGAGCGTGAGTAATGGCATTCAATGGCAATTTATCCAACTCGAAAACCAAACTGTGACGATCGACTTATCCGTCTATCCTCTGCCCCCTGTCGAGCAAATCCTCAGCTTTTTCGTTTGGATGATGCAGAATGATGCCGTTAACTCAGAAACAATTTAACCGATACTTTTTTGCTAACATTTGCTAACAAATACATAAGTTGAGATCAGATCTCAACCAAGGCGTATCAACCGATGCCCGTAGAATTTTCTACAAGCACTTATATTCTTGCCTTCAGCTTGGTTATCGCTTACAGCCCCACGCCAATCTGATTATTTGCTTTGATAATGTAGAGGCAACTTATTTATATAGCGGTTGCGTACTACCAAGGTTTTTCACCTACATCTGAGTGGCTAAATTCATTCTATATGACATGAACACCAGAAGGCAAATGTAACTGATTGTTAGCAAATGTGAGAAAAAATCTTACTTTTAATCAACCTTCCAAAGCCGCCAAAAGACACAGCAATAAAGCCTCCGTCCACTCGACTACAGCACCGTAAGTATCGCCCGTGTGGCCGCCCAAACGGTGGTTAAACCAGGCTCCGGCAAAAATCCCGATCGCACTTCCCCCCAAAGCCATCCCCACCGCCAACAGCCACCGATCGCCCTCCAAGACAACTTGCACCACGCTCAAACTCAGCAGCAACAGCACTCCCGGTATAAAATCAAAAGGAGAATAAATCGATTCCTTGTGAAAAGCTCCCTTACCCTCTGCCCGGAGATAGGGATAGCGGGCGATCGCCACCAGTTGGGCCCACCTCCCCCAACCCGCGACACCCATCAAAGCCAGCCAGCGATAGTTATTCAAGTCCGAGAGAGCGGCAGTTTTCAGCAGCACGATCGCGATCGCAGCCATCGCCCCAAAAGCCCCTGTAACGCTGTCCCGCATGACTTCCAGCCGACGCACGGGGTCGGGTACAGCCAGCCCGTCCGCCGCGTCCATTGCCCCGTCTAGGTGCAGCCCGCCAGTCACCGCGATGCCCAAGACTACCACCAAGGCCGATCGAGTCAGAGCAGGCATTCCCAACAACTGCAACCCAACATCCGCCAGTCCCACCATCCCCCCAATCAAAAGCCCGATCGCCGGTGCCAAGCGGGCAATGCCCCGAAACTCCAAAGTCCAAGACACCGGTACCGGCAAACAAGTATAAAAAGCGACTGCGGCTGCGATGGCAGCGCCTTGATTCCGGAAAAAGTCGATCGTAGAGCGAACCCATTTATCATGCACCATAAGATAGAAAATTTTTCATCTGGTATGCAGTTGTCAATCGATTAGCGTGTGCCAGAATTGGACTGTAACACCCTAGTTTTTTGGATCGAGCATTCCTCCTGTCGCCCGCTCTTTTCCCCGGAAAACCTCTGTCGGCAGCGATCCCAAAGCTCCCTATCTAAAAAGACTAAACTCAAGATCCGCGTTTCCCTTCCCAAAAATTCTAGCTAACTCCCTGATTTTCAAGACGGGAACATACACTACAACAGAGGCTTTTACTCCATGAGTCACGATCAATTGAATAACAGGGTAGTTGCTCCTTGCATCATCGATACAGGGATTGTCGTCAACAAACGCGATATCAAAAGATTGCTGTTTGATTTAGGACGTGTCCGCTACCTTCACATACAAGATGGCCAGATTTATAGCGAAGGGGAAGGTTATGTACTCGAAGTCTTCGCCAACCCCCACCGTTCTACCCTGATTGCCAATCATGCGCTTTATTTGAACGTGTATAGTTTTGATTACCTGGAACTGAAACAGTCCCCGGTCGATGGTGCTTATTTTGACTTGGTTCAAGACGGACGGCTGTTGCGGTTAATTCCCCTCTCCAATCCTTTGCAAGAACAATTCGCCCGGAATTTAAATGCTGCGGCTTTGGATGCGGTTGTCGATCAGGTACTCTCAGGCAACTGGGATCTGCAATTGGATGATGATGATTCCCCCTTTTAATGGTCAGTCGATTTTAGATTTTAGATTTTAGATTTTAGATTTACTCGCAGCGCCGTGAATCTGGGAGGTAGAACTAAGGTCTAAAATTTTTTGCCCTCCACGACGATTGTCGGAAACTTGTCTCCGTTTTTGGGCGGGGTCATTCGATTTTAGATTTTCGATTGTCGATTTTGGATTGACTTGCGCGAGATAAATTCGGGGGCTTGAGGATTTTCGATTGTCGGTTTTGGATTGATTCCACGGATAAATCACGTGGCGGGTACCATCTAGAAATTCTCGGTCATGAGTTTTTTGTCGCGATGTCAACAACAATAGATTAAATAACACTCACATCTTGCACCATTCTCGCTTAACAGGCTTTTCGGCCTGTTCCACAAAGAGTGAATTTTCTTGTGGAACAGGCCGAAAAGCCTGTTCCTAAACAAGTAATTGAGAATGGTGCAACATCTCAAATAACACGGACGGCCGAGTAGCGGTTAACGAGCATCGAGGACTAATGACTGAGGACAAGGCGAAATTTTCTTTTAAATGTCAGGCTAATTGCAGCCATACCCAAGCGCGTGCAGGGGTTTTTGCTACTCCCCACGGTGTTGTGGAAACACCTAAATTTATGCCAGTGGGGACGCTAGCTAATGTCAAAACTTTGACACCTGCACATCTTGAGGCGGCGGGTTCTCAAATGGTTTTGGCAAATACTTATCACTTGCACTTGCAGCCGGGGGAAGCAATTGTCGCAGGCGCGGGCGGATTGCATAAATTCATGGCTTGGCCGGGCCCGATGCTGACGGATTCGGGTGGCTTTCAGGTGTTTAGCTTGAGCCAAATGCGGACTATTTCTGAGAATGGGGTGACTTTTCGCTCTCCCCGCGATGGCCGCATGATTAATTTGACGCCGGAACGATCGATCGAAATTCAGAATCAGTTGGGCGCCGATGTGATTATGGCCTTTGACGAGTGTCCCCCTTACCCGGCTACACGGGAGGAGGTGGAGGCGGCCACAAATCGCACTTACCGCTGGCTGCAACGCTGCATTCAAGCTCACTCGCGTCCGGATCAAGCTTTGTTCGGCATCGTCCAGGGGGGCGTTTTCCCTGATTTGCGATCGCGCGCGGCGAACCAGTTGGTAGATTTGGATTTACCAGGCTACGCCATCGGCGGCGTTAGTGTGGGGGAATCGGGGGATTTGATCGCAGAGATTGTGAAGGTGACTGCGCCCCTGTTGCCGGCCAATAAACCGCGTTATTTGATGGGGATTGGGACTTATCGGGAAATGGCGCTGGCGGTGGCGAGTGGGGTAGATATGTTTGACTGCGTGATTCCGACTCGGCTGGCCCGCCACGGGACGGCTTTTGTTGGTGGGGAACGCTGGAGTTTGAAAAATGCTCGGTTCCGGGACGATTTTGCTCCGCTGGATGAGTCTTGTCCTTGTTATACCTGCCAAAAATTCAGTCGGGCTTATTTGGCCCATTTGGCGCGGGCTAACGAAGTGCTGGGGTATACTTTGCTTGCGATTCACAATGTGACGGAGTTGATTCGCTTTACTGGGAGGATGCGGGAGGCGATTTTTGCCGATCGATTTACTGAAGAGTTTGCCTACTGGCTTGCACCGAGAGTCGATCGATCATGATTGCCGTGGGTGAAGATATGCGACAATTATGAAAATTGTGTTGGATAGGTAGGTTGATTCATGGAAGCTGCATTACTCTTAGCAAAACTGCCCGAAGCTTATTCGATTTTTGAGCCTTTGGTTAATGTTTTGCCGGTCATTCCCGTATTTTTCTTGCTGCTGGCTTTTGTTTGGCAGGCGGCTGTAGGATTCAGATAAGTTTGATTTTGCTAAAAGCAGGGGCAATTTATGAATTGCTCCTGCTTTTACGTGTTGAGTTTTTGGGCTGATCTCGTTTACGGTTGTTTCGGAATGATTTAACCGCAGAGACCGCAGAGACCGCAGAGGAAGAGAAGAGAGAGATGAATAATTAATCCGTGTAGTGCCTTGCTTCAGCTACCGCCGATCGCACTTTTGAATGCCGGTCTTTCTGTGATCCGCTTGATGTAATCTACAACAGCCGGATAAGGACTGAGGTCGAGTTTTAGCATCATCGGAATGTAGGCTAAAATTGACCCGACTGCTGCGTCGGCGACGCCGAATTCATCACCCATTAAAAATGGCTGTTTCTCGAAGATTTCATTTAACGGTTTTAACAACTTGGGAGTTTCGCGATCGCGAGTTGCTTCTGTAAATATTCCCGGCCCCAGGGTGGCGTTAGCAAACGTGACCCACTGCACGATTTGAGCTTGCTGCTCCAAAGTGTCTGGCATTTTACCATGTTTTTGAGCTAAATATAGCAGAATTGCGCCGGATTCCCAAAGTTTAAAATCTCCATCAACAATTGCCGGTACTTTGCCGATCGGGTTAATTTCGAGATACTCTGGCTGCAAGTGTGCCCCTGCTTGCATATCCAGGGTGACGAATTCGTAAGGAATTCCTATTTCTTCTAGATACCACTTGACAATTGAGGCCCTGCTGCGGGCTCCGCCGTAAAGTTTCAGCACAAAATTTTTATCCTTTAACGCAATATTGCTGTTATAGCATTTTTTGGTCAGTTGTCAGTTGTCAGTTGTCAGTTGTCAGTTGTCAGTTGTTAGGAAAGCAGTTGTCAGTTGTCATTTGGGAAAATTCCCAATTATCTTTTTGCCAATTACCTTTTTCCCAATTACCCATTCCATTACCAATGACTACTGACTAATGACTGCTGACTAATGACTAATGACTAATGACTAATGGCAGTTCTGTCAAGTGCATAAACAAGATTCTGCTGCCAATAAAAATCAAAATTGCTCCGCCCAATATCTCAATTTTATTAGCAAACAAGTTGCCGCACTTGTTCCCGATAAACACGCCTGCAAAGGCTAAAAAGAAAGTAATAAATCCGATCGCAGTCACCGCAAGAGCAATAGAATCTTTCAGGACAGCAAATCCGATACCAACTGCGAGGGCATCGATACTCGTCGCCACCGACAGCGTTATCAAAGTCCCCGTATCTAAGGGATTGAACTTTTTCTCGCATTCTTCGCCTTGCAGCGATTCGTAAATCATTCTCCCGCCAATGAAACTCAACAGCCCAAAAGCTATCCAATGGTCGATCGGTGTTATCAAAAAACTAAAACTAAGACCGATTAACCATCCTATTACGGGCATTAAAGCTTGAAAACCTCCGAAAAATAAGGCAATTTTTAAAGCTTTATTGACCTTCATGTGTTTGATTGCTAAACCGCTCGAAACAGCGACAGCAAAAGCATCTGCTGCTAGTCCCAAGGAAAGTAAGATGGTAGTGGCTGCATCCATTTTTGTAAAGTGTTAGGTGTTATAAATAAAGTGTTCCTCTTGACTGTTTTAGTTTACACTTAATTTTGATATTATTGCGTTTTTATCATAATGTTTTCATTTTTATTTCAGATTTATTTCACAATTGGCGAGGGTTGAAAAAATTTGCGCTTAGCTGTATTATGTAAAAGATTATTTATCAACTAGCAGAATTAACGATGCCGCCATCTAGATTGTACCAGCCACTGCTGCTCAGGTTACTGCACGGGGTTAACGCTGCGATCGCCCTTTTAGCAATTGTGAGCGCATTTCTGGTTTACAACACCTACGATGGGCGGTTTGGCAAAGTCCCCGTGCCCCAGATTGCAGATATTATCGGGATTCACGGCACTTTTGGCAAGATGTTGCTGTTAGGAATAATGCCGGCTTTTGCATTGTACAGTTTCCACGCAGGTCAAAAACGCTTGGTGCAGCCGGATTCTTTTGGGAAACTAACGCAGTTGGGAAAACCGATTTGGTGGTACAGTTTGCACCGGATTGTGAACACGTTGATGTTGCTGGCACTGACTTGGGCGATCGCTTCTGGCAGTATGGTTAAGGAAGAATGGCTGCCGGCTGGGGAATTGACGCGGGTTTGGTATTATTTACACGCTTCTGGTTGGGTGGTATTGGTATTTTGTCTGGCAATGCACTTGTTGATGAGTGCGAAGGTGGGGGGTTTGCCACTAATTTTGTCGATGTTTGATGCCGCGTATCGCCCGGAGGATTCGCCCGCTGCTTGGTGGAAGAAAATTCGCTCTTTGGTCGATCGCTCTTAATGTGAAAATGCTTAATTTGAAAATGAACAGAAATATTTTATTAATTGTTGCGGAAGTCTTAGTCATGGGAGGCTGGTTGTTTGCTGTGGTTGCACCTTTATTATTTCCATAATCCTATCATAGCAATTTGGGTTAACAAATGATCGTTAGGTTTGTAGTGAGGACTTCAGCCCTCTGTTTTATGGCTAAAGTCCTCATACCAATTTAATGTGAAGTTGCACATATCTCGATCCCCCTCGCATCCCCCTTAAGAAGGGGGACTTTGAGAGGAATCTTGTCCCCCCCTTTGTAGGGGCGGTGCCCCCGTGCCCGCCCTCTTGGCTAGGGGGGATCAGATTCTATGCAACCTCATAAAAAATTGGTATCAGTACAAACCGAAATTAAGCTTTTCGCGCAGCTTGCTAGCAAGATTTGCGACGGGTTTCTCTGGCGGCCAAATGCGATATCAAACGATCGGCAATTTTACCCTAAATTCAGCACCGCCCCCAGTTTGAGATTTAATTTGAGGTTGAACCGGAGATTCAACTGTCAGGCGGCCGCCGTGCAATTCTACAATAATTTTATAGCAAACCGACAACTCCAACCCGGTAAAATTTTTAAAGGATTTAGTATGACCAAACTCCTCAAATATTCTGGGTTGAATTTCCGGCGGAATAATTGAGCCATTGTGGGCGATCGCTACAACAATAAATCTGCCTTTATATTCCTCGACAATATCGGTTTTGATTGTAATAATTTGAGCGGAATTTTCAATACTTTTAACTGCATCTATAGCATGGATGATCAGACTCGCGAATACCTGGCTCAGTTGACCGGGATAACAAAAAATTGGTGGCAGGTTGTTGTACTCCTTGACTACTAATATTTTTTGCTCCAGTCTGTGAGCCAGCAACAGCAAAAGATTGTCGATGCTCTCATTAACGTTGGCGTGTTCTTTGTTGGCTTCGTCAGGAAGTGAAAATTTCCTCAAAGCCAGGACTATCTGGCGAATGCCATCGGCTCCTATTTTCAAAAAATTGAGGATTTGTGGCAACTCTTTGCTGATAAAATCTAGGTCGCAACGCTCTATTTTTTTGGCAATTC
Organism: Microcoleus sp. B13-B6; assembly: GCF_036705405.1. Taxonomy (NCBI): domain Bacteria; kingdom Bacillati; phylum Cyanobacteriota; class Cyanophyceae; order Oscillatoriales; family Microcoleaceae; genus Microcoleus; species Microcoleus sp. B13-B6. The sequence continues at coordinate 8,578 of NZ_JAUBUJ010000077.1, read as the reverse complement.
GTGGCACAGGCTCAGGATATTGTTCTCGATAGAGGCGAATTATACTAAGCAAATCTTTGATATAATCATTGAGGTGAATCAGGCGGCCGTAAATAAAGTTAATCGGGTTATTAATTTCCTGAGCAACTTCGGAGGCTAGTTGACCCACAATTGTAATTTTTTCGCTTTGTACTAAATGCTCTTCGGTGATTATGAGTTTGGCTAATACTTCTTCCAAAAGTTGGATTTCTTCTTGAATTTGCCCGTGGAGTTGGGATTGGGAAATTGCGATCGCCAGCGAGTCTGCAATTGCTTCCAAAACTTCCACCTCGTCGGGAGTCGCAAACCGGCGCTTTGCACAGGCAAACAGATATCCAAGCCGATGATTCTGAGTTAGTACGGGTACTGCTGCGTAGTGACGATTTGTGAGTTCGATATGGGCGTGTTCCTCAGACGCTGTGGCATCAGGGGCGGCGGTTTTATGTAGCAGTATCGTTTCGCAGCGGTGAAGCCGTGCAGCTAAATCTCCAGAGGGCCCTCCTGGAACACCAAAGATTCCCAAGCGCCCCGGCAAACCTTCCCGGCAATATTCCCAGCCAAATTCTAAAGTATCTTGTCGGGGGTCGTACCATGCGAAAATTGCTCGATCGAGCTTCAGTAAAGTACCGAGTTCGTCTACTGTAGTTTGGAGGATGCGATCGAGGCCCAAGCAAGCGCGAATGCGGCCGGTCAAGCGGTGGAGAAGGGCTTCTGTGCGACTGCGAATGCCATTTAGGACAAACAGCTTGAGCGCCACCATTGTTGCGAAAATAGCTGCGGCGGCAAGTACGCCGGCGGCTACTGCTAGTATCTTGAAAGGAAGGAGTTCTTTTTCGAGATTGTCGCGGGGAATTACAACGGCGATCGACCATTCAGCTTGTTCTAAAGGAAGATAGGCAACATAAACTCTGGCGTCGTTGATTTGAGTCAGCACAATGCCCGTTTTTTGATAAACCATCTCCCGCGCTACATTCGCCAAATTAGCATCTGCGGACTCTAAAAGACTCGGAGCCGGCTTGTGGATATTTCCGATTAATCGAGCGTCGGGATGGACAATTGGCACTCCTTGAGAATTGAGAACAAAAGCGTAAGTTCCTGCCCCATATTCCAGCTTTCCTACTACTTCGGCAATTCGATCCATGCTAATGACGCCGTTCATTACTCCGATCGGCTTTTCGGTTGTTTTATCAAGAGAATTTACCGAACTTGACCACACTGGAGCCGAAATGGGAACAATCCTTCTTGGTTTTTTGAGCGTGCGAGAAATGGTAGGATCTGAAACATAGACTTCCCCAGCCATTGCCTTTTTGAAGTGTTGGCGGTCGCTAACATTAATCAAGGATCTGCCCACTTTTGTGGTGAAATAAGAACCGTCGGGATCAATTAATGCCAAGTGCTGGAATTCTTGCAGTCGATTTACTTCCGATTTTAAATAAGGCTGTGCCACTGACCAATTCATCGAACGAACGGGAGGAGTGTGGGCGAGGATTTCGATCTCAGCCTTTCTAGTGCCGAGCCAGCGATCGATCTTGTTTGCCCGCTCCCTAACTTCTAACAAAGCATTTCGCTCGCTTTTGGTGATAATCAAGCGGCGAACGCTTTGATAGCTGATACAACCCGTAATGCTAGCTGCCAGAATTGTTCCCCCCAAAATTAAGAGCGCAGTTTGATACCCAAGATGGTATTCGCCCTTTAATCCCGCTGGCAATAGTTGAGTTAATTTCCACCACTTTACTCTCGCAAAGCTTCGCATGGTTTGACCAATTTGTGAGATTGAAATCCTTAGCTCACCTACTATCTACTCGCCCGCCTGCCAGTCGTCTTAAACTACTAGCATTCAATAATTGCGGGGATTTTTTAATTTTTTCCCCCCGAGCAGATCCTCTCGTTTCCGGTTGCACCGAAATGATATAAAGGACACGGCAGTGCCGTTTCCCTACCCAGATTAATTGTAGGGACACGGCACTGCCGTGTCCTAGCGGTGGGTAATATTAATTCCGAGGCTACCCGATTTGATATCACTTTGTTAAACAGGAATAATATCATACCACATTTTTGACCAATTAAAAAAGTTTATCAACTACTTAATTTTTGTTTACAGTCGTTAATAATTTATGTTATTTAGGTGATGTGAGCAGTAGACATTTTAGGTTGAGATGTTTGGTGTGTGTATTAATCAATAGTCCAGACTGTTTTTAGTTCGTAGTCTGAAACCCTTGATTTTCGGTTGGTATTTCGAGTACGCGATCGCCTTGAAACCGTTATTCTACGGTTGGTAATCAAAAACTGTCCGCAGTATTGCTTAATAACGAAATATTAAAAGTTTTTCGTTCATTATTAATGAAGGAAAAACTTGTTAAATCTTTAATTTACATCTCAACAATCAAAACTATTTTCCGTGCATCCGCTGGCTGAGGCACTGCTAAATTGCCCCAGTTGCGGGATTTGTTTAAAGAACCTTGTGAGTGTGTTCGTGCTGTTTCACATTGTCTTCAGTGCGAATGATGCGCTCGGAGTTGAGCACCCTTTTGCGTTCTAAGGAATAAGTAAAGTCGTTGCGAACTGTTCCCAAGGGAATGTGAAGTTGAGCTTGGGGGCGGATTTTGTAAGTGCGGGCAGCAGCGATCGCCCGAAAGCCAAATTCTTCGCTAAACTGAGCGGATGTCGGGAATTCTGGCAACATTTTGGGTGTTTCGCCGTCGAGCACTGCTCCCAAAGTCGTCCCGCAAACCATTAAATAGGATGTGGGAATTCCCTTCACAATTGCTTCTAAAGCTGCTGAGGGAATAGCTTCGATTACTTGCACTTCAAAAACTTCGCCTTCTTCTTTGATGAAGCAGGTAGCTACACCGACTGCTATGTAGTCGTCGGTGCCGAGATCAGGAGCGTTGGGATAAACTGTTGCAGTCGTCATAAGAAAAGCTTGGTAGTGTGGAAACCGGGAACGAGAAATTATATCATTTCCGGTAACACCGGAATGATGTTGGCTGTTGACTGTTGACTGTTGACTGTTCACTGTCAACAGTCAACCGTGAACTCGAATTTACTATTCCGATGCTAACGGATTTGATATTAAGCGATTTTAGATTTTAGATTTGAGATTTATTGCACGGTTTTTTTCGGGGATTTTACGTGAAAAATCTTAAACCGGCTGTTCTAATACCTAAAATTTTTTGGTTAAGCTCCAAGGAGCCGATCGCACGATTGTGTCGATCGTACCACATCAAGGTAGATGCCGGATGATTCGGCAAGGATTCCCCGCCGCCACAACGTTTGCGGGAATATCTTTGACAACAACACTGCCTGCGCCGATCGTGCTATTGTCGCCAATAGTGACTCCTGGACAAATAATACTGCCGCCGCCAATCCAAACATTATTGCCAATATTAATTTCAGCGGCGAGTTCTAGGCCAGAAATTCTCATTTCCGGGTCTGTGGGGTGAAAAGCGGTGTAAATTTGTACGTTGGGCCCGCACAATAAATTTTCGCCAATATTAACTCGATTGCAGTCGAGAATCACGCAGCCAAAATTCATATACAATCCGTTTCCCGCATAAATATTACTGCCGTAGTCGCAGTAGAAAGGTGGCTCGATTTCAACTTTTGGGCCAACTGCACCGAACCATTCGGCGAGAATTTCTAACCGTTTGTCTGGTTCGTCTTCGCGGGTTGAATTGTAAGTTCTGGCGAGGCGGCGGGCTCGCTGGCGATCTAAAATTAATTGCTCATCGGCAGCTAAATACAATTCGCCGGCAAGCATTTTTTGTTTTTCGGTTTTTTCCACAGTTTTTTCCACGGTAAGAATCGGCGGTTTCAACCGCTACTTCACCAACAAACTTCCTTTCTAAGTGACTGAAGAATAATGTAGGGTGCGCTAAGCTGTGTTGCATCTAGATTGCCTATGGTACTAGAGAGGGAGAGGGGGAGAAGGGGAGAGGGGGAGAGGATTTGACGATTTTTGATCGGGACTCGAAATATACAATTTAAATGCACAACAGCTTAGGCGCACCTTACCGCTATAATTAGCGCGTCAGATCATTTTTTGATTTTGTAGCATACATTTAGGGTTCAGGTTTTGACTGCAAACAAACAGCTAAATCCAGATTGGCTAATTTCTCAAAAGCTCGATCGATCGATCCTTTTCCCCGCAAAAAACCAGTATTTGCACCGGGACAAATATACTGTAAAGTTTCCGGCGAAAATCGATCGATAATTGACTTGACGCTGTTAATTTGCCTAGGCCAGTGAAAAGTTTTTGCCGTCAACAGCGGTACTGGGGCACCTTCGAGGTTGGGAAGCAAGTGTCTGCCCGAAAACAGCACTCCACCGCTGCCACTATGATAAAGGCAAGAGGAACCAGGAGAATGGCCAGGAGTCCAAAATGCTTTCATTCGATCGCTCACCACAAATTCTCGCTCAAAAACCGTCACCTTCACACCCGGCAGTAAATAAGCTTCCTGCTCTTGAATCAGGATCTCGCACCCCGTGGCTTCCTGAATCTCCCGCGCCTGGGCGATAGCGCCACGGTGGGTGAGAAACAGCAGTCGCACGCCGCCGTGTTCCCGCAAAAATGTTTGGTTAATCTCATCCCAAGCGGGACAATCCACCAGGATGTTAGTTTGGTTTTCTACAATGAAATAGGCTGTTGCACCCAGGGTATCCCGGTTAGGGGGGAAAGCCAGGATATTGTCGAGCACGGGCCTGGGTTGTTTGGAGACTGAACTCTGTTGTTTCAAGGAAGTATTTCAGAAGGGAATGGGATAAATATTATGTTCTTTTTACTATGGTTGTTCGTATTGGGGCTGATATCGTACTTCTTGTTGCAGAACGGCACCAGCCGCATCACCAGGACTCCGATATGGCTGCTGTGGCTGGTAATGATGGCGCCCGCGCTGATTTGGAGTGGTTGGATGTTAGTGTACGGCACCAGCAAAACTGTACCGCCGGAGTTGGTAATTATACCTTTTCTGGTTTGCCCTTTTTTGTATTGGTTTTTGGTACAGTTGGGGCGCAAGAAAATTACGGCGGAAACTGTTGAGCAGGTAGCAGACTCTGCGACTGAACCTGTAAAGCCAAAACCGCCCGTGCGCCCGATCAATCAAGAAGAAGAAGCGAGTTTGCGCGATTGTTTTCCTTGGTCAATTTACTTTTTGCGAGATTTGGAATTTCGGCCGCAGGCTGTAATTTGTCGCGGACAGTTGCGGACAAACCCGGAGGCGGCTTATCAGGCGATTCGGGAGAATGTGGAGAGGCTTTTTGGCGATCGCTTTTTAGTAGTATTTCAAAACAGCTTGAGCGGTCAACCTTTTTTTGCTATCGTTCCCAATCCCAGCCACCAATCAGGGGAAACTCCTGTCACAACCGAATCTGTAACCCGGCCATTTTTCGCCTTAGCTTTGCTGCTAATCACGGTGTTTACGACTACGCTTGTCGGGGCGCGACTTGCCGGAGTTACTGAACAAGCTTTGCAGTCCAACCCATCAATGTTGCTGCAGGGTTTGCCTTACTCGCTGGCTCTAATTACTTTTTTGGGAATTCACGAATCCGGCCACTATTTAGCTGCCCGATTTTACAAAATTCGCACGACTTTGCCTTATTTTATTCCGATTCCTTTTTTCTTGGGAACTTTTGGCGCTTTCATTCAAATACGGAGCCCAATTCCCAACCGCCGAGCTTTATTTGATGTTAGTATTGCCGGGCCCCTGGCGGGTTTAGTTGCGGCAGTGCCATTATTAATTTGGGGTTTGGATCATTCGACAATTGTACCGCTGTCAGACAAGTCGGGAATGTTAAATTTTGACTCTTTCAAACCCAATTTTTCGCTGCTGATGAGTCTCTTGAGCAAGTTAACCTTGGGTGGTGCTTTCAATGCGGAAACTGCGATCGATTTGCATCCGGTAGCGGTGGCGGGTTATTTGGGTTTGATCGTGACGGCGTTTAATTTGATGCCGGTGGGACAACTCGACGGCGGGCACATTGTACACGCGATGTTCGGCCAGCGAGCGAGTATGGCGATCGGGCAAGTTGCTAGACTTTGTATGCTGCTGCTTTCTTTTTTGGAACAGGGTTTGCTGCTGTGGGCGATTATTTTGTTTTTCACGCCGCTAAACGACGAACCGGCGTTGAATGATGTCAGTGAATTGGATAATCGGCGGGATTTTTTGGGGTTGCTGGCGATCGGGCTTTTGTTAATGATTTTGTTACCCGCGCCCAGGGTACTCCTTGAGTGGTTAAATGTTTAGTCTCAAGAAGGGGAAGGGGAAGGGGAAATAGGAAGAAGGAAAAGGTTCATAAATCCTAGGGACTTTAGCATTTATCAACCCGCTCTTTCTAGACGCGATCGCGACGAGCGCGGCAAAATACATATTGTTAAAAAATTATCATCAATATTGACATTGAAACCATAGATGTGTTATTGTTTTCCCTGATTACGGGATAGATTCACCCACTGCAAGTGCTGCCATAGGTGCGATCGGCTAGATTTGCTAGCTAGTAGCTAGGTAAATTGGGAAGTCGATTCAGGGGAATTGGCATTTCAAATTTAATTAAACAGGACTTACGCACCGCCTATACATATAGCGTTCATATAGCGTTTCGTAGGGGCAATCCCTCCGGCGTTGCCTCTATCCATAGGATTGTTGCGTCCAGAACTATTGAATTTACCCTAGTCCCCTCGTCTTTGGTATAATGTGCGGGATCATTTAATAAAATTAAAATCGAGCTATGAATATTTTTGTACTTTCTTCACGGGGTTTATGGTCGAGCGTTTCCTGGGACCCTGTTTTTGAATTAGAAAATATTGTGGTACGAACCTGCAACGCACAACTTTTGGTACCATCTGCCCGCGATGTAATCCAGTGGTCATCCACACTTTATCCGCTAGCTGGTCGAGTAATCCGTAAAGCTGTTAAGTCTACTACAGGTGTATATAATTTACCACCTTTACCTCAATTGTCAGACAAACCTAATGTTTTACTGATGATTGGGATATCAGGAGCCGATCTGGAACTACTCTCAAGTATACCTAAGTGGAGGGAGCGTTTTGATGTTGTCATCGCTTATATTTTCGATTCTTGGGCACCGGAAATTTATTCAAAAAATGTCTATCATTTAGATCATTTATTCGTGGCACTTCCAGAAATTATAGATGAACTGAAAAAACGTTTTGGTATACCAGTATCCCTGATCCCTTTTGCTGCTGATGTTCTCGCTCAGGGTTCGTGTCAACTCAAGCGTTCAATAGATTTAACAAGCTTCGGGCGGATACCTTCACATTATGACACTGTGTTGTTAAATAAATTCAATCAACCTGGTTCCGAACAAATTTACTATAAATCTACGCCCAGAACAGCAGAGGAATTTCCGAAATTGCCTTACGAAATGCGTAGAGACGAGCCAGATACTCGGCTGCTATTTCACATTCTCAGACATAGCAAACTCACCTTGGCATTTGACACTCTCTATCCTGGTATGCGTCGGTTTCCTTACTCGTTTATTACACTGCGTTGGTTTTATGGTACTGCGACTGGCGGTGCGGTAGTTGGGAAGCGTCCAACTACACCTCTAATGGATGAGTTGATGAATTGGGAAGATGCTACTATTGAGTTGCCCGATGACCCGCAAAAAAGTGTTGAATTCATTAATGAACTTTTACAGGACGAGGTGAGGCTTAATTCTATATACAAACGCAACTATGTTGAGAGTTTAGCCCGTCACGATTGGAGGCATCGGATTCAAAGTATGCTGGAATCTGTGAAAATTCCTCTACCGCAGGGACTGCTGGAAGAACTGTCACAGATGAAGATGATTCATGAAAAAATGGTCAGCCGATTTTAGATTTGGGATTTGGGATTTGGGATGGGAGCTAGTACCTAGGTAGCGAATAAATAGACAAAATGGTACACTTATAGACAAAGCTACGGTGTACCATTTTGTTTAAACCACACGAATTCGCGAAAAAGCTCGGATTGTCAGTAAAAACACTCCAGCGTTGGGATGTTTCAGGAAAACTACCAGCCAAGCGCACCCTGTCGGGGCATCGGTTCTACACAGAAGACGATTTCTTGATAGCCAACGGCTTGAAGCCCGTAGAAGCCAAACGAAAGATCGTAGTTTACTGTCGAGTTTCATCCAGCGGGCAAAAGCCAGAGCTAAAAAACCAGTTGCTAGCGATGGAAGCCTTCTGCTTGGGACGAGGACTGAGCGTTGACGACTGGGTATCAGAAATTGGTGGCGGACTAAACTTTAAAAGAAAAAAGTTTCTAGCAATTATGCTGTCAATGCTCAAAGGTGAAATATCAATAATTGTAATTGCACACAAAGATAGGATGTGCAGATTTGCCTTTGAATTCATCCAAGAACTTGCCGTATCAGTCGGATGTGAAATTATAGTCGCCAACCAAGAATCACTGTCTCCTCAACATGAATTAGTAGAAGACCTGATGGCAATAATTCACTGTTTCTCCTGTCGGCTGTACGGTTGGCGAAATTACTCCAAGGAAATCAAAGAAAATTTAAAAAATGCTATTGACAAACCAGTACAGGACGTGGCAGAGTTAAA
>NZ_JAUBUJ010000076.1:23334-43291 GCF_036705405.1 Microcoleus sp. B13-B6 | reverse complement strand
AGCATCATTTCGGTGCTGCCTCTGCTGACTCGCTCAAAGGCTGCTAATAAGGTTTCAACTTCTGTTTCTCTGCCGTAAAGTTTTTGAGGTATTTGAAACTTATCTGTAATATCTTTTTGGGCGATGGCAAAATCTGCAATTCCTCCCGTAGTTTTTAATTGTTCTAGGCATTCTTCTAAGTCAGCGATAATTCCCCAAGGGCTTTGATATCTGGCTTCAGCGGTTTTCGCTAATAGCTTCATCACAATATTAGAAACAGCTTTAGGAATTTCTAGATTGATTTGGTGGGGCGGTACTGCCTGTTTGGCAATGTGACAGTGGATTAATTCCATTGCATCGCTGTAATCCCAGGGCACTTGCCCCGTTAGCATTTCGTAAAAAGTTACTCCTAATGAGTAAAAATCAGTGCGGTAGTCTATCGCTCGGTTCATTCTGCCTGTTTGTTCCGGCGATATATAGCTCAGAGTGCCTTCTAAAACATTAGGATTTTTCAGGCTAGGATTTTCGCGCTTTAAAACAGTAGAGATGCCAAAATCTATAATTTGAACTCGCCCTGTGCTTGAGTTGATAATAATATTGCTGGGATTGATATCTTTATGAATAATTTTATGTCGATGAATTTCACCTAAAGCCCTGGTTGTTTTAATAGCTGTTAAGAAAAACTCTTCTAAGGTAAGTTTGTGAGAAGCCAACCAGAGCTTTAATGAGTCTCCACCACAATCCTCGAAAATGATAGCCAAACTGTTATGGTATCTTTCTAAGCTGTAGGTTTGAGGGACACTTTCTAGGTTAAGATTGTGTGTGATTTCGTATTCCTGCTTGTATCTGACTAACGAAGCTGGCATCGGATAATCTTGTTTGAGAAATTTGATAATTACCGGTTTTTTGTCTTGCTTCCTCAGTCCCCGGTAAACTAAAGAATTATTACTTTCATGGATTTGGTTGGTAATGTCGTAGCCCGATAAGTTAATCATTCTTACATCCTCTTGTCAGTATTAATACTCAATTATTTTTTAGCAATTGTTAATTAATTAAGTAAATGTATCCTCTAATACATAATAATATCCGAAAATTTAAGAAAAACTTCAGTGTAAAAAGAAAAGTTATTTTTTATTAACATTTCTTAAAAATAAGAGGGCTAAACATTCCGGTCAGGAGTCCGATCGCTCTACAGTTTCCTGCAAAATCCGGCAAAACAGAGTGAAGGGCGATCGCCGTTAGTCTTCATAGGAGATTTGGGCCTTGCATAATTAGAGTATAAATAGGGGGAATCACCATACAATGAAAGCGAGTGCAAATTAACCCATATCCGTAAAAACACTAAGAAAAAAGGAAAACAGAACCACATTTGTGTCAAATGTAGCTGTCAATCGATCGCTGATTATGAGTCCCACGCCTTGTTACACTGAGACTGTGAAACCGGAATGCCTAAAAATGTATGTCAATAGTATAAGTTTTCGGGCAATTAACGAATCAAGGTAGTTCATTACACCACCCTAATAACTTCGGTAAGACTTGTGGGAAAACTATTAGGATGTCATAGTTTCGAGACATTTGAGAGGGTTTCCGGTTGCATCTGAGATATTGCACCATTCTCAATTAGGTTTTTAGGAACAGGCTTTTCGGCCTGTTCCACAAAAGATCAATTTTCTTGTGGAACAGGCCGAAAAGCCTGTTGCTGACGCAAGATGCCTGTTCCACAAAAGATCAATTTTCTTGTGGAACAGGCCGGAAAGCCTGTTGCTGACAATGGTGCGCCTCTTTTTCCTTCTTCATTCAACATCCCATTACCAAGGATTGCCAATCATTGTAAAGGCGGCCCAATAATAAGGATGCGAAAGCACTCGATCGCCCCGCGCCGCAATTTCTGGAGGCAAAATTAGATCCCCAGAAAGCCCTTCGACTCGCAACATCCCGTCTTGAATCCGCACGCGCCCCCGCAGCATCTCCAATTGCGCGCGGCGCAAAGCCTCCGCTTTAATCATCAAATTGCCACCGCGTCTGGGGGCCCGCAACTGCCGATAAAACTCAGTCATCAGCCCCAAAGTCCCATCATCGCTGACTTCCCACAAACTCGCTAAAGCGGATCTAGCACCGCTAGCTACCGCCAAACCCGCAAACCCCAACTCCGCCTCTTCGTCGCCCAAAGCGGTACTGCACGCGCTTAAAACTAACAGATTCACCGGCGGTTCATTCCACCGCAACTGTGCCATTTGATCGATACGTAATTTAGTATCCCACAACTGAATGTAAGAATTTTTCGGTTCCCCAGGCAGGAATTCGCTGTGAGTTGCTAAGTGAATGATTCCAAAAGGCCGATTTGCCCGCTGAGCTTGCAAATTTCCCAGAGTAAAATCTTGATTCAAAAATAATTTTCCTTCACTTGGCGGCGCGATCGACTCTAACTCCACCGGTACCGCTGGTAATGGCGCTTTATCTTCAAATACCGACGCCCCCATTGCCAAAACTTCATCATCCGCAATATTGTCGTAGCCGATATCACTCAAACTCAGACTCGGCATCACGCTAATACTGTATTGCTCAACTAAAAATTGTTTGCCATTGTGAAGAGCAGCAAAGGGCACACTCCGCAAACCTGCTGCCGGAATTACAATTAAATTGTCAATCTTTAAAGCGGCCAATTCTGGGGCCATTGGCGCAATTAACCAGCGATAAAGTTTTTGAGCCGAATCCAAATAACTAATGCTGCTTCTTCTTCTGGGATTAGTTATTTCGGTTTGCAGGGCATCCGCCAATTGCAACACCTGCCACCGCGTTGTCGCCGGAACTACAACGCGCATCGGTTGAGCGTTAGCTGTGACTAACACTAATTCTAAAAGCTCCCCGTTAGGAACATCGGGAATTTCTTGGCTCAGTGGCGACAACCTCTGGGCCAACTTATCTTCTAAGGGGCGATGGGGCCCGGAGGTGAGGTTATTTCTCACAGGCAATAGATTAGATAAATCCTGACTTGCCACCAGCACAGAACCATTTTCTTTGGCTGCGGCTGCATCCGATCTCCTGAGCCAATTCATATAAATAATTGCAGATTTTATCCCACTAATTTGTTCGTTTTTGCGAAGGGTTTCGTAAATCACCGATAGATTAGTAATCGGCTTTCTTGGGGGCAAATCCAGATATTTTTCGTACTCGCGAGTAAAGGTTTGTTCAAATTCTAAAACTCCCGAACCTGCCGCATCTAATCTGCGAGAAGGAGCGAAAATATCCTGGCTAATTGGGGAATTTCGGTCTCGATTGGGCGATCGCAATTCTACTTGCAAAGATGCAGGAAATGACTGCTCCGGATCGGGATTTACGGACTCTAGAGGCGGTGAGGGAATTGGTGAGGGAATTGGTGAGGGAATTGGTGAGGGAACTGGTGAGGGAATTGGTGAGGGAATTGGTGAGGGAATTGGTGAGGGAATTGGTGCAGGAGTAGAGGGCGCGGCCGGTGTAATTAGGGAAATCTGATTTGGTAAACTTCCCTGGGTGTAAGTTTGCCCGAAGGAAAAGCTGGGCAAAATGGCGTTTCCCGCCCCAGCATTAATGCTTCCTCTGGTTCCATTGTCGATCGCGCCGCCAACTACAAACGGTCGATCGATACCGCCTCCGTGGCGAATTGCGATCCTCCCCGCCCCCGCACCTCCGGTAGTAGAAATACTGGAAACATTGCCCGATATATCATCGTTGAAAACATTGTTCGATCGAAACAAACCGAGGGTTCTCACATCAACGCTGCCGCCAGTGCCACCAGTGCCGCCTCTAGCGTTGATAAAGCCCAACTGAATATCACCAGTCGCGTTCAGGGAGACGCCCCCGCCGTTGCCGTTTGAAGTGCCGCTGGAGTTGATATCTAGAGCCGAAATCCCCGCTCCCGAAGTAAGGGCAATATTTCCGCCGATCGCCCCCGAAGCGTTCAAAGCTCCCGCAGTTAAAGGGCCAGCATTGGTTTGGAGAGCGATCGCGCCTCCTGTGCCCGCCGATGACGAGTCGATCGCACCTGCAGCAACAGTATTTCCCTCAACCCGAATCCTCCCACCGTTCGAGGTAATATTGCCCGTCCGAACCTCGCCACTTCCTTGCAGGTTCACGCTGCCACCATCCGTCCTTAAATTACCCCCTAGGAGGACGTTTTCTGCCTTGATATCGGCTCCCAAAGCGGCCGTGCTGTCCCCCCCGAAGCGAGCGGAATCTCGCGCGTTAACGCTCAAACTGCGCGCTGTAATTGTGGAAGCAGCCGTCACGCTAGCAGCGTCAGCCGAGAGCTGGCCCAACCTCTGAGTTTGACCGACTAGGCCGTCAAAAGTAATGTTGCCGCCAGCGCGCAGCGTCAAATTATTAGCCCGGCCCGGCGTGCTGTCGAGGGTATTGGCAAAAGTGATATTGCCGATAGTGGCGGCTAGGGCGGCGGTGCGATCGACTGTAACGTTACTATTGAAAGTCATGTCGCCAGATGTCGCCATATTGCCCGATACCTGGGTACTGCGGGCGTTGACAGTTAAACTCGCCAGCGGTGCAGCTTGACCGACTTTAGCGCCGAACAGCACTCGCCCAGCGTCTAGTCTCAGGGCGTGAGATCCGTCTAGGCTACCGGAGAACAGAATGTTGCCGGTAGCTTCCGTGCTCAAAGCTACGTCAGCATTGAGGGATGCGTTTCCTGTAAAAGTGAGATCGCCGCCGGATGTCGCAATGTTGGCGTTGAGATCAGTTTGGGGCGCGTCGAGAGTCAAGCTAGCGCTGCCGCTTGTATTCAGGGGATTGTCGATCCTGATCGATCTGCCTTGAAGTGTCAGCGGGCTGTTGAAGGTAATGGGTGCGACGATCGCGATCGACGAGGTGCTACCGTTTTCGCGCCCGATCGCGATCGAGCCGAAATCCCCCGCCAAAGCGCCGAGATCCGTTGCCGTCAAGTCTAAAAGGCCCAAAATATCGCCGGTGCCACCGATTTGAATTCGTCGGTTGTCGTTGGGCTGCAAGCGAATTGTTCCCCCCGCACTGCTGACAGAATTGCTGCCGCCTCTGAAGTCAATGCCGCTAGCAGTGAGAGCGATATTGCCGCTGTTAGCATTGAGTCCGCCCAGAGAGATGCTGCTGGCGAAAATGTTGATGTTGCCACCTTGAGTCTCGATTACATCCTTGGGGTCATTGACAACAAACACTCCGCCGGATCTAAAGGTTACGGTGTCTCCCGTTCTTGCTTGCAGGGAAAGTTTGTTATCGGGCAAGTCTTGGACGGTGATATAGCCGGGGGTATCTAGAACCACGTTGCTGCCGGCTGTCATCTGTTCCAACTGCACTTCTGAGATCGATGTTTCGTTGGGTTCTGGTGCCGGTTCGAGTTCCCCGCCAGTCGAACCCCCGCTGCTGGAGCCGTTACCGCTGACGATCGTAATATTTGCCGGATCGAGCCACAAATTGCCGATCGCACCGTTAGTCGCGCGGGTATCGACCTCTCCTTGGAAAGTTAAAGCATTTTTGCCGGAAACTTCTACTCTGCCGCCGTTACCTGCGGCAGTGCCCCCGCGAGCACTAATATTGCCCAAGAAGCGAGTTATATTGTCTGACCAAATTACCGCAGTGCCGCCATTGCCGCGGTCGATCGCGTTTGCTGCGATCGTAGAATCAGGACTAACATAAGTTACCTGGGCGTTTGGCACTGGTTCCATCCCCTGGAAACCGCCTCCGACGCGCACAGTACCTCCGCCGTCCGTCCCGGAAGCATCGATATTTGCGCCGAAGAGTCCGACTTTTTCCCCTAAAATATTGACTGTGCCACCAGCATTTCCAGAAGGGCCAAATACATTTACAGAACCGGAGACGATCGCACTTCCGGCAACTGCGGGCACAGTTTGCCCGCCAGTCAGTACCAATTGACCTTGTTCGTTAGTGGTTAAACCTGTGGCTGACACTACGCCGGAGCCCGTCAGCAACTGAGGCAAAGAAACCGGGGCGATCGCCGAGTTTTCTGACTGCAAAGACGGAGTAATTTCTAAACTTAATAAATTGCCAACTTGACTGATGCGAACTGCATTTTGTCCCGGAACAGCAGCCACAGTAATTTGACCGTTGGGAGCGGATAATTGTCCTGTATTAATAACGGTTCCACCGAGCAAAGTTAAACTTTGCCCGCTGCCAACTGCCAAGTTTCCGGCATTGACAATTGCACCGAGTTGTGAGTTATTAAAATTAAATTGATTGGGATTTCCCAGTAAAGCTTTGTAATCATTAATTCCGGCCGAATTGAACCAGCGATCGCCGAAACCAATACCTGTAGCAGTTGTCGCGAAAAAAGACCCCGGCACGTTTAATCTAGCATTTTGACCGAAGACAATTCCCGCCGGATTCATTAAGAATAAATTTGAGTTGCCGCCGCTTACAGAAATCAGACCGTTAATGATGGAAACATTGTTGCCGGAAATCCGCCCTAAAATATTTTGAATATTTGGATTAGTTAGAAAATTAGCGATTTGACCTTCGCTGAGATTAAATTGGCTGAAGCTGTGAAACAGATTGGCGCCGTTCCCTGACAGTTGTCCGCCACTAATGTCTGTGCGGTTTTGCTCGGAGTTAACAACAGTATTAGTGCCGTCATTTGCAGGAACGACAGATTGCGATCGCACTGCTAGCGGTAGCAGCCAAAAACCTAATGTCAAAATTAGAGCAGAACGAAAATAGGTCATTAGTCAGTTGTCAGTTCTCAGTTGTCAGTTGTCAATAGTCATTACTCAATAGTCATTAGTTAGTGGTTATTTTTCTTATATTTGTTGTTATTTGTTGGTTCCAATGACCCATGCCCCATGCCCCATGCCCCATGCCCCATTCTAATCTCTTCTCTTTTTGATTTTTTTTGAGCGGTAATGTTCCGCCAAAGTGCCAATAAACTTAAAAAAGTCGATCGAACACTACCACCGCCGGGGTCGATCGCACTCCCAAACCACCCGTTGCCAGAATGTCGGAAATACAATGCAGATTTTATATCGATCTGTAACGAGTGTATTGACAAAATCCCCCCAGAGTCCTAGGATTGGAGCACTGATTGGGTGGGAAAGTAAAAACCCACACAATAACTGGCTCCTCTAATAAAGTTAAAAGCAAAATATTGATGCTTTTAGAGACCAACCATGCAAACTCAAACTTCCTCATTTCTAACTGAACAAATAGTAGAGCAGATATTTTCGTCAGGCGAACTGACTCGCGAGGACAGACAGCGAATTCAGTCAATGCTCTTAAATGAGTCGATCGGAGAAAACGAATTGAGCTTAATTGAAAGAGTCATGGAAGGCGTAGTCAAGGGAATACTTGACGTGCTCGATTAGTTTAGAAATGGCGCTAACCTATCTAAATGTAGGGTGCGCCGGGCCGCGCACCTTACCCTAATTTTAAATATAGCAACCGCCAAGAGGGTTAGGACATTCTTGATCGCTGAAACCCTAGCTATTACTGCTTTTTCCTTCTTCCTTCTTCCGACTTCCATCGGACTTCTTCCGACTTCCATCGGACTTCTTCCTTCTGCTATAAAATCGAAAATCGAAAATTCTGTCACCGTTCTAAAAATCATCATCGGGGCCCTCATCCGGGCCGTCATCCGAGCTCTGATCGCGACGCACAAGTTCAGAAGGAGGCCTATCGTTACTCCAGGCCCACCACACGCCGCCGCACTGGCAGCGGTAAAATTCTTGCCACTTGCGGCGGTTGAACTCGGTGTAGACTGGCGATCGGCGATTAATCCAGACCTCAGCGGCATCCGTGCAACTAGCGCCACACTTGGGGCAGCAAAACTCATTAGCGTGAACCGCCGTCGCAGTCCATTCAGGAGGATGTGGAGCAAAAGCTTCCATGTGTTAGAGTTTCTATCTAAACTGCTGGTAATTACGGCAAATCAAGGGTTGCTAAAGATCCGCAGAGTTCGGAATGACCTAAGCAATGACATAAGTACGCTGTTGAGTGCGTAATTCATCGGCCCGTTATTTTTTTTAGCATTTGCCGTCAGATGAATAGTATAACTGATGTGGTGCAAGCCGTCGATCGGCATTCTTAAGTATTTCAAGGACTAGGCTCATGTCTATCTACAATCTTATCTCGTTTCTGGGCATTTTTGGCTTATGTGCGATCGCCTGGATTTTTTCCGAAAACCGACACTCCAAGTATATTCCCTGGCGCGTCATCATCTGGGGCATTGGTCTACAATTAGTCTTAGGATTTTTAGTATTCCTGTTCCCCCCAACTCGCATCGCCCTAGAGTGGTTTACAGGCTTACTGGATGGAGTATTTACCGCTGCTGACGCTGGAGCGAGGTTTGTATTCGGTAAAAACATTGTTCCAATACCCGGTCAAGACCCCCCAGTTAATTTAGGATATATTTTTGCCTTTCGAGCTTTACCGACAGTCATCTTTTTTTCTGGCCTCATGGCTTTGCTTTACAACATCGGTGTGATTCAAATTATCACCGAAGTTTTTGCCAAAATCTTTTATATGACAATGCGGTTGAGCGGCGCCGAAGCCCTCAGCGGCGCTGCTAATATTTTCGTAGGAATTGAAGCGGCAATTGTTGTCAAGCCTTATTTGCCGAAAATGACTCGTTCGGAACTTTGTGCAATCCTCTCTTGCTGTTTTGGGACTGCCGCTTCTTCAACTTTAGCAATTTATGTGAGTTTTCTCAAGCCAGTTTTTCCCAATATTTTAGGGCATTTAGTTTCCGCCTCAATTATCGCCATTCCCGCTTGTTTTGTCCTCTCCAAAATCTTAGTACCAGAAACAGACAAACCCCTGACAATGGGTGGCATTCCCAAGGAAGAACGGAAGCCTAAAGGCCGCGAGTTTGTGGGCGAAGAAATTTCGGACATGGAGCGCGAAGAATTCAAACAAGAGACTGTTGGGGGAGAGCCAATCGAACGAGTCAGCCCTTTGGATGCAGCGATAATTGGTGCATTGGACGGTGTAAAAATGGCGGTAGCTATTGCCGCTGTTTTGATTTTAATCTTGGGCTTAGTTTCCTTAATTAATCAATTCTTTGGTTGGCTGGCAATTTTGCCCGGCCCCATTGGTGACTTGTTCAAAGTTGTCACCTTAGCCAACATTATGGGATTTTTATTTTATCCCCTGACGCTATTAACAGGAGTTTCATTAGACGACTCTTGGACAGCATCAGTAATCATCGGTCGCCGACTGTTAGAAACGGCGATTCCGCCCTATCAAAGTTTAGCAGAAGCATCGGCAAAAGGACTCGTGAGCGATCGTACAGTTTTAATTGTCAGTTACGCCCTTTCCGGCTTCGCCCATTTAGCCTCCGTCGGCATATTTGTCGGCGGTACGATCGCCCTAATTCCATCCCGCCGCAAAGACATTTCCGAACTCGGTTGGAAAGCATTATTTGTCGGCACATTAGCGACAATGATGATCGCTTGCATCGCCGGCACCTTCGACACCGGAGACGCCAGCATTTTAGGCGCTCAAACAGCTCCTGCAGCCCCATTAACAGCCCCTGTTTCTCCGAAACCGCTGCCATCCCCAGCCGCGAATTCAAAGCCGTCAGTTGCCCCAGCAATTGCCAGTCCGAAGCCTTCGCCCAATACCGAAAAAGCGGCTCCGAGAGCTCAAAAATCTCCCTCTCCCGCATCCAAGAAAAACCCTTAATTATATTCTATTGACTTGTAGGGGCGGGTTTTTCCAAGAATATTTAACTCCCGTTAAAAATCTACATAAACCCGCCCGCACACAACCAATAACCTACATCAACTTTGCTTTCGATAAAACCAGTTAGGAACGGACTCTGACCCAAGAAACCGGGTTTTTCACCAAATCTGTGGCTGTAACGCATCTTCTCAGCAAAAAACCCGGTTTCTGGCTACCCGTGCATCAGTCCTAAGATTGTCAATTATCGACAAATATTGTAGGTAAAACTAGCCCTTGGGTGGGGGCGGGTTTACGAGATTGTAGGTTTTAGGCAATTATTGTAGGTAAAACCCGCCCCTACGAGGTCGTGATAGATATTATTGTTTTTTATGCCGATGCAATCACCAATTACCAATTATCAATTACCCTAAAATTTATGAATCCCGATCCAGAAATTCGCCGCCTGTTAGATGTGATGCCCGCTTCCGGCCGCATGATGTGTAAAATTATTAATAAGCCACAACAATCAACGGTAATTGACTGCGATTTTCCTTTGCCTTGGAATCAATCTCGCCCGATTTATATTAATTTTGATTTGTGGCGGCTGCTATCTAAGCCGCAGCGGGATTTACTGCTATTGCGGAATGTAAGTTTTCTGTGCAGTTTTAAGTGGTTTAAACCGGATATTTATCAAGGTGCAGCTCTGGCGGGAATTGTCGGGACTGTTGTAGAATTGTTGCAAGGAGATGCGATCGGCACTGCGATCGCGGGCGGTTTGACGGGACTGGCGATGACTCGAATTTGGCGCGACAACCGCAGTTCCCAAGTAGAGTTAGATGCTGACGAAGCGGCGATTAGAGTCGCGGGAAGGCGTGGTTACAACGAAGCGGAAGCGGCCGGACATTTGCTGGGGGCGATCGAGGCTGTGGCGCAAATTGAAGGGCGCAGTTTGGATTTTAATGAGTTGATTCGGTGTCAAAACTTAAAGGCGATATCGGGTATTTCTGCGGTGGGCGTACCCGATAGTGTGAGGCAAGAGTAATGCGATCGCAAATTATAACCATTCATCTCTGTACAGACAAACTAACAAGTTGCTTGAGAACCCGCATAGCTTCATTTAAGCCATTATTGCGACTATTGCAAATACTAAATAAATCTGACAGCGCATATTGATTTATTTCCCCGCGCAGCAGCTTCAGGAAAATATATTCTTCGCCGTTACTTATCATCCCAAAAGGAGAGTTTTCGGGGTAAGGATTTCCCATCATGTATGCTAAAATCTGGGGAAGAGCCCGCGAAACACTGAAACCATATTCTTTACTTTCAATTACCACTATCCAAAATTGATTTTGAATGACTAAAGCATCAATTTGTGTAGACGCGGTTGCAACCGCCGATTTATAAACAGAATAACTTATTCTTCTGCTCGCTCGACCGCCAGCTTCGCATACTTCAAATTATTTTGATATTCTACAATCTTTTGCTGGCTAATTTTGTATTTAGGACTATTAGCAGGTATTTTTTTCATCCCAGCAATTGCTTGTGCCCAGGCAACAATCACCTGTTGCCACTGTTGTTTTGTTGTGGCAGTTTGAGTTAAAGAAGCTGCACGAGTTGCTTGATTTACTGCTTGCCGAAAATCATTGTCAGCATTGGTTGGAGTTGCTGGCGGAGTTACTTTTGGATTCGCTGGTAAATTTGTCGGCGGAGTAGTTTTTCTGGGAGTGGGATTCGCAGGTAAGTTGGTCGGTGGAGTAGTTTTGTTGGCAATTGGAGACGGAGTTGCTGTTGGAGTCGCGGGTAAATTTGTCGGCGGATTAGTTGGTGAAACAGCAGGCCCAGTAGCAGGTAAATTAGCTGACGGAGTTTGTAGTGATGCCCCGGCAGTTGCTGGCTTGAGTGCGATTAGCATCTCATACCTCTGCGTCGATTTATCTACTTCTGCAGTTGTCATGGCTATGCCGCGTACAGAATTAAGAGCCGCGATCGTCCGATCGAATTCTGCTATATTTTCTTTGGGTACAGATGACTCGATGAAATTTTTAGATGCAGCAGAATTGACCAGGGTCAGAATTTGTTCAAAATTGAAATAACCGTAGCCGCTGTTAGGCTTTGGTAAAGAACTCGTAATTGTTTGAAAGTTTTCGCTTTGTGCTAAAGTTGGATTTGATGTAGCTGCGATCGCTGGTAATGTTTTGGCATTCCCTACAGCGATAAATACTGAATTTGCATCTAACCAACCGTGTCCCAATACAAAGTCTTGACTGGGCACTTGCCATTCAGTTATAGCTCGATCGGCAATCTGTTTTTCAGATAGGGCTATACCATTACCTCGGACAAGCACATTCAATTTAGCAAACGTGCTTTTAGCTGCTTCAGGATTACTGGTTTGAATTACTATTTTTACCCCGATCGCACTTTCTAAAGATACGTCTGGCAGTGAAATTACTCCGAATCCGTATTCTCCATCCATCCAGCCAAAAATATCTTTATCTAAATCGAGATTTAATGCTGCTAAATTTCCTCTAAATTGAGTAAGTCCCTGGCTGAATTCTGGAATATTTTGTGTTTGGCTGACAAAATTACCCCAATTATTATTGATGCCTTTACCCGTAAATAAAGCAACTGTTTGCTGGGTAAAATAACTAATTATTTTTTCAGTTGCGGGCTGAAAGTTGGTTTGAGTGGTGGCATTCGGCTGTAAATTGGCAACAGTATTAATCCGAATCCCAGCATCATCAATGCCAATACCGCCGCTTAAAGACTTTATCGGATATAGTTCGGCTCGATCGAGCAGTGGTGCGTTTTGAGCTTGAGGAGCATTTGCGACACTCTCCTTTATCAAGGCTAAACTATCAAAAATATAAAATTGAGCTACTGGATTGTCAATTTTTAAATCGCTTGATAATACTTTGGCAACTTCTGGCTTGCTTGCTAAGGATGGTTGTCCTTTGTAGATATCAATAGATTTTTGGACATTTGGCTCCTTGTCACTGCAAACAAGATAACGCTTCACGATCGCGCAGTAGCTTTTATCGCCTTTGTTAGTAGTAGACTCCTGTATTTTAAATCCTTTGTAATCAATCTCTTTAATTTTTTCGTCAGGATTAATTTTGCTGAGCTTTTGATTTAATTGCCACATACTCAGCTTATTTTTAATCGTAATTACCCCGATAAATTCAGGAGTAGGCGATTGCTGTCCTTGGGTTTTAGCTGATGGTAATGCAGCCCAGACAACAGTACCCAGCCAAGGTTTGATATCTCGATCGTAATTCAGTTGAGGACTTTCCTTAGCAAATTCTTTCTCAAACTCTTTCCAAGCTCGATCGAAAAGTTCCCTAGCTTCTGGTGTGCCAAATTTCTGTAACTTTGACCAAGACTGAGGGTTGAGATCGATCGTGCCGCCCACTAAAGCGTCACTCGGAATCAGTTTAGCATTATCTAGGGGTTTACTATCAGCTCCTAAATAACCATCCGAGTACAGATATGTTGCCGCGCCGCCGATCGCAAGTAAACTCAAAACAGCAACGGTGGTTTTAGCGAATTTGCCAGCCATAATGTTTTTTTAAATAAAGATTGTTTGAGACGATATTAACTTCCAACTGTTTGTAGTGCGGACTTGGTGTCCGTAATTTCGGAGCGGACACCAAGTCCGTACTGCGAACTAATTTTTGAGAAACTAATTTTTTGACTGTCGATCGAGCGGACATTGCATAATACAATATTGTAGCTTTCTAATTGTGGAGCGTCAAGAGCGGCAATCTAGCGGCAACAATTCTTATTAGGTTGTTTGAAAACCATGAATTTGGAACTGAATTGTTTGTATAAAGTTACGATCGATCTATCCCCCTATGACTCCTCCTCATCTACTCGCCGACTGAGATAATCCGGCAAGTCATCAAAACATACTCCCACCAAACGGCAAAAATCCCTCATTTGCCGAACAGTCATCGTAGGTTCGTCTCCCTTTTCCCATCGCCGCACCGACGAAGTAGGGACACGGCAGTGCCGTGTACTGGTGCGAAAACTTAAATTAATTGAGCTGAATTGTTTATTTTTGGCATTGTCTAACGTTTATTTATGATTGTTATTGCTTTTGATTAGCCTATTTTAACCGCCTATTTTAAGCGCTTATTTTGAACCTTTAACTAATGGAATTAAATTATGTAATAACTCAATCTAAAAGTGGATTTTAGAGCTAACATAGCGTTATTGCCAACACGATATAGTTTCCGATGTCTCTTGAGGCAATCGAGGAAAAATCATCAACTAGGACGCATCTTTATTGAAGTAGCGCGATGTTCGATCGCGCTCACAATAAAGTGCAAGTCTGTCACTTTTCTATGGGCAAACATACCCAATTTACAATACAGCCATGAACAACCCACAAACTGCGAATGCCTGGATTATTTACCGACTGCTGCCCAACTTTCAGCGCTTACCCGTCGCGCAATTTCGCAGCCGCAGCGAAGCAGAATCTTCCCTGAAAGTCATCCGGCAAATGCTACCCAATACCGAATTAATACTTGCTTTCGAGGTTGGGCCAGAAAATCCAACTACCGAACTCAATCAGCCCCCTGCTAAAGAACAAAACTTGCAAACTTCAGTTAACCGAGAACTCTTGAAACTTTTCATTATCAGTTCTCGTCCTGTTGTTTCCCGCGTCATTCATTCTTTTCACCGCGATAATTTTGCCTGCGTTTCTGACTGGAGTCCGCTTGTCCAAACTCAAAATCCAGGTGAAGTGATGAGCGTCTTAATTAAATATTTGGCCGCTAACTCTTAGTTTGCCACCCCTTGATGATTCGGCGGTTGAAACCGCTCCTTGTCAAACGAAGTCTGCCTCCGCAGACTAAGAAATAAAGGGGGTATTTAAGTCGGATTTGGTATTAGTCCTCTTTGAGAGGACTTTAGCTTTGAGGCAGGGGTTTCAACCCCTGCCGGACTGCGGTTGTAATGCTAACTCTATATCCTCTACTTCTTGAGTCATAAATTTATCACTCTCTCTCCCCAGTCATCGGACTATAGTTGCGGGCGATCGCCAACTCAAGAACAGTGATAAACTTGATATTCATAACCATCAACAGGCGGCAAATCGCCAGATTCAAGCTGACATTTTTGCGCTGCTAAATTGACAGGTGCGCGAAAATTAACCAACCATAAATCTAGCGGACGTTGCAATTGAGCGAGTGCTTTGTTAAGTGTCGTCGCTGCTATTTCTGGCTTCTCTCTGTGATATTTAACCAAAATAAATATAGGAGAATCTGAAAGTTTAACTTCCTCATTTTTCCTGACATCCGTTACATCCGTTACAGAATCCGTTGCCGAACTTTCCCATTCCCCCCCTATCCCCATCAACTCTCCTATTTCTACATGAGTCTTTTGAGTAGTCGCAATTAACACGGGAACTTTCGATAATTCGCGGATAATCGGAATTAAAAGGTCTGGTTTGTAATATTTGCGATAGCCGAGATTGGAATTTACTGTGACACCGCTCAAAAAACCCATTGCTAAAATTAGCACCACTGCTTTTTTGCCAGGAACTTCGATCGCCCGAAAATTAAACCATTGACTTTTGGCTGTAGGTGTGTTAAAAATAACCGCCAAGGTTGCTCCTAAAAGCAATATCACCCCCGGAAAGTAGACGAAATTGTATCGTGCGCCGCGAGTTAGGTCAATTCCTAGAATATATGCAAAGCTGAAAAATAGGAAAATTGCTCCTAGCACAAATCCGCCGAAAATAACAGTACCTAAACGAGTATCGGGCGTTGTTAAGGAATTTTTAAGAGCGCTAAACAGGATGGGAAGCACCAATATAAAAAATATTGTCATTACGATCGCCGATGCAACTACTACTGCCAAATTTGGCGATTCCACCGGCAGCAGAGATATGACAGTGACCCATCCAGCTAAAGCTTGAAAAATCGGCGCGATCCAATCTAAAAATGTGCGATCGCCACTGACAATCCAATTAGTTAGTTCGCTGCCGTATTTATTCGACAAAAATACCGGCAGCCAAACTAAACCGCCCGCCAAAGTGCCCATCGCTACTGCGAAAAGCCGCCACAGGATTTGAAATTGCCAAATATTAAGCCGCTGGCTGTTGTCAATTCGCAACTTTCCATTAAACTGCTGCCAGATTACCGCAATTAATGCTATTAATTCCGCACACAAAGTTAGTGTAAAAAAGTAGTGAACCGCAATTCCCAAACAGTTAACAACTACCCAAAGCAGCACCGCCCAAATAGGCAGGGGAGCGCGCTGTTGCAGCTTTTTTGCAGCTAAGCTGAGGCAAAAAAGAGAGGCAATAACTAATAATATTCCTAAAGTGTAATGGCGAGCTTCTTGAGCGAGATAAATGCCGTAGGGAGAAACTGCCATCATCGCAGCAGCACATTGACCGACTAAACGAGAACTAAAAGCAAACTTGCCTAAAAAGTAGATAGCTGGAACTGAAATCACGCCCAATAAAGCAGGGAGCGATCGCCCAATCCAAACTAAACTATCCTCGGTCGGCCCAAACAGTCGCATCCACCAGTGGGCGAGCATAAAATATACTGGTGGATGATTGCTTTCTAGCAGCAAATGGTTGAGGACATCTGCAATCCCAGCACCGGCGCGCAATTGTAGCGGTTGTAATAATGTAGAAAGATCGATCGCGCGATCGATCGGCACCCCTCGAAAACTGTTGCCCAAACTAAAAACTAGAGTAGAAAACTCGTCTGTCCAGAGCGGTTTCGAGTTTAAATTGGCAAAGCGCAAAATAAAGGCGATCGCCGTCCACAGAAATAGCAACAACAGTTGTTTGTTCTTAATCATTAATTGAGTCAGCAGTCAGTTGTCAGTTGTCATCACTCAACGCCGTCAACAGTCAACAGTCAACAGTCAACAATTCCCCATTACCTACTTCACGTCGGTCACCCGCCAACTCAGCTTCATATTGATCCAGAAATTCCACAGAGTCACAGTCGCGATCGCGATTAAATTAGCAAGATATTTATTGATTCCAAAAAGATTAAACAGCAAATTAAACAGCAGCAAATTCAAAATCAAACCCATCAAGCAAATCGTGTTAAATTTTAACAGCCGTTTCAATCGCTGGCGCTTTCTTGGCTGCAGCTTAGAAATGTCCCCAAAAGTCCACAAATCATTCCACAAAAAGTTACTGATAATTGCCAATTCAGCAGCAACGATCAGACTGCCATTCACCTCCAAATGGAGGATATCGGACAGCACGTACAAAACCCCCATATTCACAAATACGCCGCTGAAACCCACAAGGCCAAACCGCAGAAACTTGCCCATCGGCCAGCGGGCAAACCGCAACCTCAGCAAATGCCGCAAATAGTCAATATACTGTTTCCAGGTAACTTTGCTCTCGCCTTCTTGCCGCTCTTGAAACACGTAACCAACTTCTCCAATCCAGCCGATATCGCCCCTACCGAGCACTTCAATCAATATTTTGTAACCAGCAGGATTCATGGTTTTGCCGGCTATGCAACAGCGGCGCACCATAAAATAGCCGCTCATCGGATCGGAAACTCGGCCCACCACTCCCGGCAGGATCACCAACCCCAGGGTTTGAGCGCCCCGCGATAAAAATCGCCTGACAACGCTCCAGTCGCTCACCCCGCCCTCGCCCACGTGGCGACTCGCAGCGGCCAAATCGGCTCCCCGCTGAATTTCTGCTAAAAGCTGCAACAGCGTCTCCGGGGGATGCTGCAAGTCGGCATCGATGACGCCCAAAACCTCACCCAGAGCGACCTGCCACCCGCGAATCACCGCTGTGGAAAGTCCCCGCTCGTCTTCGCGGCGCATCACCCGCAATTGCGGATATTCCGGTGTCAGGGACAGGGCGACTTCCCAGGTGCGATCGGGGCTGTTGTCATCGACTACAATTAATTCGTAGTTGCCGGGAATACTGCCATCTAGCAAGTGGCTCAATTTTTCCACAATACTCTTGACATTCTTGCACTCGTTGTAGGTGGGAATGACCAGGGAAAAATAAATTGGCGGTGTGCCTGCGTCTACAAAAGTTGAGCCGAAAGTCTGTATAGCAGGAATTTGCAAAGGCCCCGACGGCACTGGCAAGACCTGATTTGGTTGGTTTATGCCCATAATTTCAGTGTTCAGAAAGTCCAGAATAGTTTCGTAGCACTTGAGATTGTAAAATATCGTTCCTCCATAATTGATTAGTTAAAATATAAAAACGCCTTAATTCTAGTCAGTAATTCTGTAATTGAGTTAAAAAAAAACTGTGGATGCAATTCTCGATCGAGCTTTACAAGGTTATAACATCTCTACAGCAGAGGCATTGGTTCTTTTGCAGCAAAGAGATCCCGATGCGCGAGCTTCTATTCAAACAACCGCTGACTTGCTCCGCCGCCGACAATCAGGGGATACTGTCACCTACGTTATCAACCGCAATATTAATTTCACCAATATTTGCGAGCAGCATTGCAGTTTTTGTGCATTCCGCCGCGACGAGAAAGATGAGGGCGCTTTTTGGTTAGATGCAGCTCAAATTCAGGAAAAGGCAACTGATGCAGTGCAGCGGGGTGCGACGGAAATTTGTATGCAGGGCGGCTTAAATCTTCAAGCTAAGCTCAACGGCGCATTTTTACCTTATTATCTGCAATTGGTGAAAACCATTAAGGATAAGTTTCCTCAGTTGCACTTGCACGCTTTTTCGCCCCAAGAAATAGAATTTATTGCCAGAGGAGATAATCTTAGTTTCAGCTATGTAATTTCGGCTTTGCAGGATGCGGGAGTTGGTTCGATGCCAGGAACCGCTGCGGAAGTTCTCGACGATGCTGTGCGACGGGTGATTTGCCCGGAAAAACTAAATTCGGCAACTTGGCTGGAAATTGTGGGAACTGCTCACAGTCTGGGTTTGCCGACAACCAGTACGATGCTTTGCGGGCATATTGAGACAGCCGAACAGCAGGTTTTGCATTTAGAAAAAGTGCGAGCGCTCCAACAAACTGCGATCGACCAAAACTATCGGGCACGCATCACAGAATTTATTTTACTACCATTTGTCGGACAGCAAGCACCGGCTCCTCTGCGGAGTCGAGTCGGCCGCGACCAACCAATTTTAGCAGATACATTGTTACTCACCGCAGTATCGAGAATCTTCTTAGGCAATTTAATTTCCAATCACCAGCCGAGTTGGGTAAAATTAGGTTTAGATGGAGCTACTGAAGCGCTGAAATGGGGCTGCAACGACATCGGCGGTACATTGATGGAAGAGCATATTACTACAATGGCCGGTGCGGTGGGTGGCAGTTGTCAGTCTGTCGAAGATTTGCAAAATGCGATTAGTTCTTTGGGGCGGAGTTATCAGCAAAGAGATACAATTTATCGACCTTTAGGGGTTGACAATTTGGCAGTAAGTGTGTGATTTTTGGGATACCAAG
This sequence comes from Microcoleus sp. B13-B6, assembly GCF_036705405.1. Classification (NCBI taxonomy): domain Bacteria; kingdom Bacillati; phylum Cyanobacteriota; class Cyanophyceae; order Oscillatoriales; family Microcoleaceae; genus Microcoleus; species Microcoleus sp. B13-B6. The sequence continues at coordinate 24,260 of NZ_JAUBUJ010000076.1, read as the reverse complement.
TGCGAAGTGCGTAACCTGTTCTACGAGTTTAGCCGTTAGCGAAGCCCTCGGAGAGGATCGCACTTTCCAATTCTTCTAGCGCTTGCAAATTTCCAACCTGCCAAGCACGTTCTACTGTAGCCGGAATCAGTTGGGCGATCGCGATTTCTGGAAAATTCGGACTAATGTCCGATTCTACATACTCTCCATCTTGCAGCAAATAAATGAGAAGTCTGCCGCTGTCATAAACCCATACTTCTGGAACTCCAATAATTTTATAGGCATCGATCTTAGTTTTAGAAGTAACATCCGTCTCAATTGCCAAATCGGGCGGCGGATCGTCCGGTAAAAGTCGGCGGCGATTAATCATCCGCTGATAATTTAGAATATAAAAGCAAGCATCAGGTTCAACTCCTGCTGCACCTTCCCGTTTGAAAGTAGTAGAACCAAATGGTTCATATATTCTGCCCGCAGACTTGAGTAAATTTTTTACAATATCGGAAATTAAATCTTTCGGGATTTCCCGATATAGTAAGGGAACCCTAATTTCTAAGGTACTGTTGCTGTAGGCAATTCTAGTTCTTCGCTTTTCTCCTAATTCCTGCAAAATCGACTCAAATTCCAGCCAACTTATATTGGGAATAGTTACCACACTACCGGGAGAAAGCGTTATTTGGCTAACTGGTTTTAGGACGGGGGTGATAACAATCATAAGCTGAATAGGGAGCTAGTTGTTAAGTTTGTGCCAAGGGCAGGCAGGATGCCTACCCCACAAGAAAATTTATTCTTTGTGGAACAGGCATCTTGCCTGTTCTCGATCGTTAAATTTGTGCCAAGGGCAGGCAGGATGCCTACCCTACAAGTAAACTCATTCTTTGTGGAACAGGCATCTTGCCTGTTCTCGATCGTTAAATTTGTGCCAAGGGCAGGCAGGATGCCTACCCTAC